>CAVDXJ010000075.1:0-6831 GCA_963612765.1 Oscillospiraceae bacterium | reverse complement strand
CTACCGGCGCTGGGCCGACATCACCATCACCTGCACCGGCTCGGCAACCGGCGACGCGGAGCTTATCCACTCGCGATTGACACAGTGTTAATCGCTTAAGCCAAAAGTTCGACCGTTCGCGGACTAAGTTGTAGGGTTTTCTTTGACGTGACCTGCATTTAACGAAGCGATGCGAAACTCATAAAGGTTGAAATCAATTCATGAGGCACTCGCCGCTTTGAAAGAGGAAACGACGTGAACAAGTCGATTCAAATAGCAAATGACCTATTGGCCGCAGTGGGCGGGAAGGGCAACGTCACGGCCAACGACCTGTGCATGACGCGCCTGCGCATCTTGACCGACAACCCGTCGCTGGTAGACGCAGAGCAGCTGAGCGCCACAAGCGGCGTGCTGGGCATCGTGAAGCGCGGCTCCAACGGCTTCGAGGTCGTCTTTGGCCCCGGCCGCGCCGAGAGCGTCCACGACGCGTTGGTGAACCTCACCGGCATCGACTCCGAGTCCGACACGATCGAAGGCGTCCAGAAGGACGTCGACCCTTCCATCACCGTTAACATCAGCAAGAACCCGCTGCGCGCGGCGACGGCCAGGCAAAACGCCCAGGCCGCGGCTGATGAGGCAGACCCCGACGACTTCGAGAGCGTCAAAAGCCTCCTAGGCCTTCTGGACGAGAAGGAAGCCGAGCAGCACGTTGCTGCCCAAGACGAAGACGAGCCTGCCGCCGGCCCCCGCGTCGCCAGTGTCTTGGTCATCAACGGCCCCAACATCAACATGCTGGGCATCCGCGAGCCTGCAGTTTACGGCACCGAGAATTTCCAAGCTCTTCTCGACCTGTGCCGCAAGAGCGCGAAGGAAGCCGGCTTTGCCAAGTGCGACTGCGTGCAGTCGAACCACGAGGGTGACCTGGTAGACGCAATCCAGGGCGCCTACCAAACCTACGACGGCATCGTGATCAACCCCGGAGCCTACACCCACACCTCCATCGCCATCCTGGACGCGGCCAAAGCCGTTGGCCTGCCCGTTGTGGAGGTTCACATCTCTAAGGTCGAGGAGCGCGAGGACTTTAGGCAGGTCTCCTACATTCGCCAAGCCTGCTTCGAGACGGTGACGGGCCTAGGCATCCAAGGCTACCGTAAGGCCATCTTGGACCTTGCAAAACACATCGGGCTGTAAAGGAATCGCGGGCGCCACAACCGGCACCCGCGATTTTTAGTTTCTGCAGTTCCAAGCGCCCGTCTCGGTGACCAGGTAGTCAAGGGGCACGTCGGTTTCCTCCTGCGGAAGCCCGCTGCCGCAAATCTGGCTGTTGCGGGCAAGGCCGATCTTCTCGCCAGGATAAAACGCCAGGAAGCGGTCGTAGTAGCCGCCGCCGTAGCCGATGCGACGGCCCCGCGTGTCAAAGATAAGGCCGGGCACCAGACACGCGCTGCCCACCATGTCACGCACGGTAACGGCCTTTACCAGCGACTTCTTTGGCTCCAGGATGTTGTGGGCGCCGGGCTCAAGGTCATCAAAAGAAGAGAGCTCCAAGAAAGACATCGTGTGCGCCTTCTTGTCGCAACGAGGGACGGCCACGCGGCGACCCTCCGCAAAAAGGGACTCGATGATCGCGTGCGTATCAACCTCAGAACGATAAGAGACATAGGTCAGTACCAGGTCGGCACGCGAATACGCCTCAACCTTACGCAGATGAGAGAAGATCTTCTCGTCAAGGTCTTGTCGCTTGGACACGTCAAGGCTGTCTCTCAGCTCCAAGTGGTGAGCGCGTAGCGTGCCTTTGTCCATATCTGTCCCCTGGGTACTGGGCATCTGTCGGTCTCCTGTCGCTGTTATTTTTCGGCAAACATTCTAGCAGGCTTGGGCGAAGTTGCTTTGTTGGGGGCTCGCAATTGCTCTAAGATAGAAACTTGGCAAACAAACCATACCCTTTATAAGGAGTTGTTCATGGCTAACGAGGGCAGCTACGAGGCCGCGCTGTCGCGCAGCAACGAGGTCCACGAAGACCTTAAGGTCAACCCGCAAAACTACACCATGCTCACCGGCGACCGCCCCACTGGCCGCCTTCACCTGGGCCACTACTTTGGCACCCTGGTCGACCGCGTTCGCCTGCAGGAGATGGGCGTCAAGACCAACATCATCATCGCCGATTACCAGGTCATCACCGACCGCGACACCACCAAGAACATCCAGGACAATGTCTATAACATGGTCGTCGACTACCTGGCCTGCGGCATCGACCCCGCCAAGACCATGATCTTCACTCACTCGGCCGTGCCCGAGGAAAACCAGCTCATGCTCCCCTTCCTCTCGCTGATCACCGAGGCCGAGCTTGAGCGCAACCCCACCGTCAAGGCCGAGCAGGAAGCAAGCGGTCACGACCTCACCGGACTTCTCCTCACTTACCCCGTGCACCAGGCCTGCGACATCTTGTTCTGCAAGGGCAACATCGTTCCCGTGGGCCGCGACCAGCTGCCCCACATCGAGGTCACCAACAAGATCGCACGCCGCTTTAACAACCGCTACGGTAAGGTCTTTCCCGAGGTCACGGGTCTTCTCACCTCGACGCCGCTGTTGCCGGGCCTGGACGGCCGCAAGATGAGCAAGTCCTACGGCAACGCCATCTCCCTTAGCATGACCGCCGAGGAGACCGCGAAGCTCATCAAGAAGGCCCAGACCGACTCCGAGCGAAACATCACCTTTGACCCCGATAACCGCCCGCAGGTCTCGGCCCTTCTCACCACAGCCGGCATCTGCAACGGCCGCGACCCCAAGGAACTTGCAGACGAGATCGGCATGGGCGGCGGCGGGCAGCTTAAAAAGGTCGTCACCGAGGCCGTGAACACGCGCTTTGCGGAGATTCGCGAGAAGCGCGAGGAGCTGCTGCAGGACATGGACTACATCAAGGACGTGTTGGCTGACGGCAACAGGCGTGCCAATGAGATCGCGCACGAGACGCTGGGCGAGGTGCGTGAGGCTATGGGGATGGTGTACTAGGTTAATCGCGCAAGCGTGACCTTGGCGGGATTGACCTGTGAGTCATCGGGCCCTCCCGTGTTTGTCTCCATGCTCAAACAGTCCTGATTCGCACGAAGGCCACATTAAGTGGCCTTCGGCTCATGCGGAACTGCGCGTGGAGACAAACACGGGAGGGCTCTTGTGGCGTTATCGGACATGGGTCGCACATATCGACGAAAAAAGGAGAGGTTCCGGGTTGGGGCCTCTCCTTTTGCTTGAACAGTTAATCTTGCTCGTAAAAATTAAATATATAAAATTAAATTAAAAAGCAGTTAATCCCAGGTGTTCTTCAAGGTGGCGTACATGACGGCCTTGATGGAGTGGAGGCGGTTCTCGGCTTCTTCGAAGGCGCGGCTGCGATCGCTCTCGAAGACCTCGTCGGTGACCTCGAGCTCGGGGAGGCCGAACTTTTGGAAGACGTCCTCGCCGATGGTGGTCTTGCGGTCGTGGAAGCTGGGCAGGCAGTGCATGAAGATGCAGTCGTCTGCGGCCATCTCCATGGCAGCGGCGTTGACCTGGTACTTGGAGAGAAGCTCGATGCGCTTGCCCCACAGCTCGTAAGGCTCGCCCATGGAAACCCAGATGTCGGTGTAGATGACGGAAGCGCCGCCGGCGCCCTCGGCCACGTCCTCGGTGAGGGTGATGGTAGAGCCCGTCTCGGCGGCGATGGCGCGGCATTGCTCGACCAGCTCGGCGGCAGGCATCTGCTCTTTGGGGCCACAGGCGCAAAAATCCATGCCCAACTTGGCGCACACGACCATGAGCGAGTTGCCCACGTTGTTACCGGCGTCGCCCATGAAGGTGAGCTTACGGCCGTGCAGGTCGCGGCCAAACTCCTCTTGGACCGTTAGCATGTCGGCGATCATCTGCGTGGGGTGGAACTCATTGGTAAGGCCGTTCCACACAGGCGCGCCGGCGTACTCCGCAAGCTCCTCGACGCGGGCCTGCTCAAAGCCGCGGTACTCGATGCCGTCGAACATGCGGCCAAGCACGCGGGCGGTATCTGCCATGGACTCCTTCTTGCCGATCTGCGAGCCGCTGGGGTCGAGATAAACGGCGTGCATGCCCAAATCGGCCGCGCCCACCTCAAAAGAGCAACGGGTGCGCGTGGAGGTCTTCTCAAAGATAAGGGCGACGTTTCTGCCCTCAAGGTAACGGTGCGGCTCGTGGTTGCGTTTCTTCTCCTTAAGCTCGGCGGAAAGGTCGATCAGGTACTGGATCTCCTCGGGGGTGAAGTCTAAGAGCTTAAGGAAGCTCCTACCAGAAAGGTCAACGCTCATGGCTGCTCCTTACAACAGGGGAAATACGGATCGTGCAACGAACTTACACATTGTAAACTAAAGGTCCTCGCGGATAAACGCCATGCTCATGCAGTGAGGTCCGCCACGACCACGTGACAGCTCGGCAGACGGGATCTCAAGCAAGTTGAGGCCCTCTTTGTACAAGATATCGTTGGTGACGGCGTTTCTCTGGTAGACAAAGACGGTGCCGGGGCGCACGGCCAGCGTGTTGGAGCCGTCGTTCCACTGCTCGCGCGCGCTGGCGATGGGATCTTCTCCGCCGCACTTGATAAGGCGCACGCTGGGCAGGCCCAAGGCTCCGGCCAGTACCTGGTCGAGCGATTTGTCCTCCAGACAGCGAATGACGACCTCGCCGTCGACGGCGCCGCGCTTAAGCTCAAAGACCTTAAGCGAGCCCAAGATACCCGGGTGCACGGTGAACATGTCAACATCCACCTGCGTAAAGACGGTGTCCAGGTGCATGAACGAGCGCTTGTGCGGGATCGAGAAGGCATAGACGCTCGTGATGCCCGAGCCAGGATCGCCCCATAACAGACGCCGGCCAAGCACGTCGATGCCCGCGGGGGAGGTTCGCTCCGAGATGCCGATGCCCACAACGTGCGGCCCCAACACAAGGATGTCGCCGCCCTCGATCGAGAAGGGCGACTCGGACTCGTGCCAAATGGGCGTTCCCGCGTAGTCGGGGTGGTACTTGAAAACGATCTGCCCAAACAAGGGCTCGCGGCGGCGCGTGGCCGACCACATGCTGTTGAGAGAGACGCCCTGTCCTATGACCGAGAAGGTGTCGCGCGTGAAGTACGTGTTGGGAATGGGGTCCACAACCAGCGGATCGTCCATGTTGCCGCGCGTCATCATGATGTCCGCCAGCGAGAGGCCCTTCTTGGGAGCCAGGTCAAGCTCGTCTGCGCGTACGCCCTCAATGAGCTTATCGACCAAGGCAACCGGATCTTCGATTCCGGCGAGAAGCTCGTCCAAGGCCTCGAGTACTCCCCTGCCGCACACGCCGCACTCCATGAGCCAACGGCCCACCAGCTCGTGACGGGCATCCGGACAGGCGCGCAGGGACTCGGCCACCAGCTGGTCCAGGTAAACGACCTCGACGCCCTCGTCGCGCAGCATCTGCGCGAAGGCATCGTGCTCGGCCTGGGCCACCTGCAAAAACGGGATGTCGTCAAAAAGCAGTGGCGCCAGGTTATCTGGCGAGAGGTTCAAAAGCTCGTCTCCGGGACGATGCAGCATCACCTTTTTCAAGGGGCCTATCTCGGAGCGTATATGAAGACCACAAGACATATGCGTGTCCTTCCGGCGCCTTGGGGCCTTAACCCCGCCGCGCAAGTCCTTCGTTCTTGACACAACCTTAACCCAAAGGACCCGTTGCGCGGCAGGTAGGCTGCTATCATTTACATATTCAAAGCAAACCGCCGCAATCGGCAAACGTTTTATATAAGAGGTGACCGCAATGGCCAAGGACAAGGCGCTCAAGATTAAAGAGAAGGATAAGGAGAAGACCGTGAAGCAGGGGGCAAAGGCAGAGGACGGTGAGTCCAAGCCCAAGCCAAAGAAGAAGGACAAGGAGTCTCGCGACTACTCCTACACGCAAAACCGCGAGCTGAGCTGGCTGCGCTTCGACGACCGCGTTTTAGACGAGGCCTTTGACGAGAAGGTCCCCCTCTTCGAGCGCCTGAAGTTCTGCGAGATCTTTGAGTCCAACCTCAACGAGTGGTTCATGATCCGCGTGGGCGGCCTTTCCGACCTGGCGTCCCTTAAGAACCAGCCCAAGGACAACAAGTCAAACGAGACGCCGGTCGAGCAGCTCTCCTCTATCTTCTCGTTTCTGCCCAGGCTCATCGAGCGCCACGAGAAGGGCCTGCACGCCGTAGAGGCCGAGCTCTCTAACCACGGGCTGGTGCGCGTGGCCACCGATGACCTCACGGCAACCGACCTGGATCTTCTCAGCAAATACTTTGACAAGAACCTGGCGCCCATCGTCTCGCCCATGGTCGTGGACCCCCGCCACCCCTTCCCCAATCTCAAGAACGGCCGCCTGTACGTGGCCTGCTCGCTTTCGGGCAACGGCGAGGACAACATGCTGGGCATCATCGAGCTGCCTACGTCCGAGCCACGCGTGGTCAAGTTGAGCGAGACGCCCAAGGCCTTTAGGTATGTACTGTTAGAGGATGTGCTTCGCCTTAACCTTGGCCAGTGCTTCGGTGACTACGCGCCCGCCGAGTCGGCCGTGCTGCGCGTGACCCGTAACGCCGACATCGACCCCGACGACGAGGGCGTCGAGGAAGAAGAGGACTACCGCCAGCACATGAAGAAGGTCCTCAAGATGCGCCAGCGCCTGCAGCCCGTGCGCCTTGAGATCCAAGACGGCTTGAACCCCGAGCTCGAGGCCTTGATCGTCGAGGAGCTTGAGCTCGAGCAGCGCCGCGTCTTCCACGTCACACGCCCGCTGGGCCTTGGCTACGTCTACGGCCTTGAGTCCAGCATCCCCGATTTCGAGCACGGCGCCTGC
>CAVDXJ010000074.1:0-6883 GCA_963612765.1 Oscillospiraceae bacterium | reverse complement strand
GACGTGGAGTACCAGGTGACGGCGACCACCCGCTACACCTGCAAGAACGGGCGCTGGAGCAAGAACTGCTACCATGACGCGGGCGCCAGGCTGGAGAAGATCGGGCAAATGTTGCGGGCCGTTAACCTGCGGCTTTGCGGTGAGTTTGGCGAGACTTGCTCATTTGAAGACGCTGGGGCGCCTAAGTACCTTGTTTCGATCGTTGATGCCGAAACCAAAGATTACCTGGCCTGGAAGAAGACGTCGGCACCTGTGCGGGTGGACATCGATTTGTCCAAGCTTGCCGGGATTCGAACCGCGGCGGCCTCGACCCGTGAGGCGTTGCTGGTGGACGAGGAGCGCGAGGAAGAGCCAGAGGAAGCGACCCAGGTTGAAGCTGAGAAGACCGCGCAAGTGGAGGACCCATCGGTCGCGGAGCCCAGAGAAAACGAGGGCGCCCTTCCCTACGGATTGACGTCGCAGGAAGCCGCGCTTCTCGCCGACCTTCTCGCTGGAAACGCGCCGGGGGCGAACGGGCTCGATCTCTTGGTAGATTCCATAAACGAGAAACTCTTTGACCTGCTCGGCGACACTGCCCTGGAGTTTGGCGAGGACGGAGCGCCAAGGGTGATCGAGGACTACGCCGACGATGTTCGCGGCGCACTAAAATATTAGAACAACTGTTTGCTGCCATCGTACACTTGTGCTAGTATCGACTCAATCACTCTAGACACAAAGGACACGCGCATGGCAGAGCTCACGCAAAAGGTTCCCAAGCGGATCGCCGCAGTTATCATCAACTCGCTTAAGGGCGGCGTCGTGCCGCGCATAGGCCTGCCGTATATCACCGTGGGGCGCGAGAAGGAAATCCAAGCCTTCTTAACTGATCTTGGCTTGATCGAGGACGGCGGGGCTAGCTTTAGGTTTTTGGTGGGCCGCTACGGCGCAGGTAAGAGCTTCCTTTTACAGACCATCCGCACGCACGCTATGGGCAAGGACTTTGTGGTCGCAGACGCCGATCTCTCGCCCGAGCGCAGGCTTCAGGGCGGGCAAGGGCAGGGTCTGGCCACCTACCGCGAGCTTATTCGTAACCTGTCGACTAAAACGCGGCCCGAGGGCGGCGCTTTGAACCTGGTGCTCAACCGTTGGGTACAGGCCATTGGCGACGATGACGAGGCCATGGCCGCGCAGCTGGCGCCCATCGAAGAGATGGTCCACGGCTTCGACTTTGCCCGTATGCTCAAGCGCTACCGCAATGCCGTGCGTGAGGGAGACGAAGAGACGCAAGCGGCCGTGACCCGCTGGCTTCGCGGAGAGTACCGCACCAAGACCGAGGCAAAGGCCGAGCTTGGGGTGTCGTGCGTCATTAGTGACGACGACTGGTACGACTACATCAAGCTACTGGCGGCTTTCTTGGTGGGCGCGGGTTACAAGGGCCTTCTCGTCATGATCGACGAGCTGGTCAACCTGTACAAGATCCCCAACTCGGTCACGCGCCAGTACAACTACGAGAAGATCTTGACCATATACAACGACACCTTGCAGGGCAAGGCGCACAACCTGGGCATCATCATGGGCGGCACGCCGCAGTCCATCGAGGACCGTAGGCGTGGCGTCTACAGCTACGAGGCGCTGCGCAGCCGCCTCACGCAGGGGCGCTTTGCCCAGGAGGGCATGACCGACATGCTGGCCCCGGTCATCCACCTGCAGCCTTTGACCTACGAGGAGCTTTTGGTTTTGATCGAGAAACTTGCCGATATCCACGCAGGATACTTTGGGTACGAGCGCACCCTTGAGACCCCGGACCTTGTGCGCTTCCTGCAAATTGAATTTGGACGCGTAGGCGCCGATACGCACCTCACACCACGCGAGGTGATTCGCGACTTCATCGAGCTTCTCGATATCATGTGCCAGAACCCCGATGCCAAGGTGGAGGACCTTTTGCAGTCCAGTGCCTTTAGCGGGGCGGTTGTTGCTGGCGGTGGGACTAGCAACGAATCCGCGGGCAGTGGGGCCGACGAGTCGGCCTTTGCCGAGTTCACGATTTAACGGCTCGCCATGTCTGTCTTTGACCGCTACGCGCCGTTTGTGCAGGACTTCATTTACGAGCACGAATGGGAAAACCTACGAGGCATCCAGATTGCCGCCGGCGAGGCCATCTTTGACACCCGAGACCACGTCCTCCTGTGTGCCGCGACGGCCTCTGGCAAGACCGAGGCCGCTTTCTTCCCCATCCTCAGCGAGTTTTGGGAGAAACCTCCCGCGTCTGTGGGGGCGCTCTACATTGGCCCCACTAAGGCCCTCATCAACGACCAGTTCTACCGACTAGAAGACCTCTGCAGTCGCGCCGACATCAAGGTCTGGCACTGGCACGGCGACGTCTCGTCCTCGCATAAAGCTAAGCTCTTGCAACACCCCAGCGGAATCCTGCAGATTACGCCGGAGTCCCTGGAAGCCTTGCTCATGCGCAAGCATGCCCTGGTCAGCCGCCTCTTTTGCGACCTACGCTATGTCGTCATCGATGAGGTGCACTCGTTGCTGCGCGCCGACCGTGGCTTCCAGACCATCTGCCTGATTGAGCGCCTGTCTCGCATAGCACAGGTTAACCCCCGCCGCATCGGCCTTTCGGCCACCATCGGCGACCCCCAGAGTGTTGGCGATTTTCTCAGCGCCAACACCAGCCGCGCAACCCTGATCCCCCAGGTCTCCGAACCCCCGCGCACCTGGCGCCTCTCCATGGAGCACTTCTACCAAACCGGCCCCCAAGCCACGGAAGGCTCCCTACAATCCAATCTATCCACTATCCCTGTTAGTGTTGCAGCGGTGGATACAGCCGAGGTACCCACGCAAGGCTCCAAGGAACTGTCTCCACGCGCAGTTCCGCACGAGCCGGAGGTGCCAGTGGCACCTCCGTGCGAGCAGGACTGTTTGAGCATGGAGACAGTTCCTTGGAGCCCGGATAACGCCGCAACCAGCGACATCAATGGCCCGGACCCCGCCATGTCCTACATCTTCGACCACACCCGTCACCTCAAGTCTCTCGTCTTCACAAACTCCCGCGAAGAAGCCGAGGACGTCTGCACCTGCCTTCGAGCCCTTTGCGAGAAATATCGAGAACCCGACCGCTTCTTAATCCACCACGGCAACCTTTCTGCC
The DNA here is from genome assembly GCA_963612765.1 of Oscillospiraceae bacterium. Classification (GTDB taxonomy): domain Bacteria; phylum Actinomycetota; class Coriobacteriia; order Coriobacteriales; family Atopobiaceae; genus Paratractidigestivibacter. The sequence goes on along the minus strand of CAVDXJ010000074.1, from coordinate 3,748 downwards.
GCAATCCGCGAAAGCGCTGAGGAAGCCATGCGAGACGAAGCCTCCGAGCTCGCCATCGTCGCCACCGCGACCCTCGAGCTAGGCATCGACGTAGGCCGACTCGAACGCGCCTTCCACCTCAACGCCCCCTTCACGGTGTCGTCCTTCCTGCAGCGCATGGGCCGCACCGGCAGGCGCGACGCCCCGCCCGAGATGTGGTTTGTCATGCGAGAAGAGCAGCCCGAGCCCCGCTCCCTCACGCCCGAGACCATCCCCTGGGAGCTCTTACAGGGAATCGCCTTGGTCCAGCTTTACCGAGAAGAACACTGGGTCGAGCCGCAGCGTCTTAACCGCCTGCCGTATAGCTTGCTTTGCCACCAAACCCTGGCGACCTTGGCCTCCGAGGGCGAGCTCACGCCGCCACAGTTGGCGAGCCGCGTCTTAACCTTGACGCCCTTCCACCGCGTCTCGACCGACGACTTCCGTGTGCTTCTCCGCCACCTTTTGACCTGCGATTTTATCGAGCAGACCGAGGGCGGCGGCCTAATCGTGGGCCTTGCCGGCGAGAGGGTCACCAACAGCTACAAGTTCTTCGCGGTCTTCCAAGAAAGCGTCGAGTACACCGTGCGCTGCGACTCACAAGAGATCGGGACCCTGTGCGCCCCTCCCCCTCCCGGCGAGAAGGTCGCCATCGCGGGTCATGTCTGGATAGTCGACGAGGTGGATCACAAGCGCCACTTGCTCTACGTCACGCGCGTCAAGGGCCGCGTACCCGCCTACTTTGGCGAGTGCCCCGGCGACATCAATACCCGCGTCCTGTTGCGCATGCGTCAGGCCCTGGACGAGGCCCAGGTGTACGGCTATCTGCAACCGCAAGCCCGTGCCCGCTTGGCCCAGGCACGCCACGTCTCAGAAAATGGGGGCCTCACCAAGTCGCCTCTGATCAACCTAGGTGACAACATGTGGTGCCTGCTCCCGTGGCTGGGAACCTACGCGTTTCTCGCCCTCGAGAGGATCCTCAAGATCTGCTGTGCCAAAGACCTGGGGCTTAAGGGCTTTAGCTCTTCTCGACCCTACTTCATGACCTTCGTCATGGCCAAGGACGTCGACGAGCAGCAGTTCTTCAAGGTCCTGGTCGAGCAAACCGCCGCCCTTACCGACCCAATGAAGCTTCTCTATCCCAAGGAAGTCCCTTACTTTGAGAAGTACGATGAGCTGGTGCCCGAGGAGCTTGTTCGCAAGGGGTTTGCACTAGGTACGTTGGATGTCGACGGGGTAAAGGATCGCGTTCGCCTGTGGGGCGCAGAGAGGAACATCCCCTGGGCGGAGCCCGCCGATTACATTGAGTTGGACAACTGACGCCTCAACCAAACGAAGGGCAGCTTACGGCTATGAACAACACGGCGCTTGACATACTTCGCCAAACCTTTGGCTACGATTCTTTTCGCCCTCACCAGGCAGAGATAGTCGACGCAGCCCTCATCGGGCGCGACGTTCTTGCCGTTATGCCCACCTCGGCCGGCAAGTCAATCTGCTACCAGGTGCCGGCCGTCGCGTTGGCGGCCTCGGGCCGCGGTGTGACCGTCGTGATCTCTCCCCTCATCTCACTCATGGCAGACCAGGTGGGGGCGCTGCGCCAGTATGGCGTGGCCGTGAGCTACCTCAACTCAACCCAAGACACCGTCGAACAAGACGAGGTCCTGAACGGCATCCAAAGCGGCGCTCTGACGATGGTCTACGTTGCCCCCGAGCGTTTGGACGACCCGCGCTTCTCCGAGGCAGTCTCTACCCGAGGCATCGCGCTTCTCGCCGTTGACGAGGCTCACTGCATCAGCCAGTGGGGAAACGACTTTAGGCCTTCCTACCAGCGCATCATTGACTTCATCCAAACGCTTCCCGCACGTCCGCCTGTGATGGCCTTGACCGCCACGGCGACGCAGCGGGTACGCGAGGACATCGCCACATCCCTCGGCCTTGTCGACCCTTTTTGCGTGGTAGCCAGCTTCGACCGCCCCAACCTCAGTTTCTCGGTCGAGCGCCCAAAGAACGCCAACGAGAAGATTCAGACGCTCGCGGCCTTCTGTGCCGAGCGCAAAGACCAAAGCGGCATCGTCTACTGTTCAAGCCGCAAGGCCGTGGAGCAAGTCTGCGATTACCTAAGCGCACAAAGCCTTCTCGCCACCCGATATCACGCAGGCCTCTCCGCCACAGAGCGCGAGCGCAACCAAGAAGACTTCCTCTACGACCGCGCCCGCGTCATGGTGGCGACCAACGCCTTTGGCATGGGCATCGACAAGTCAAACGTGAGCTACGTTGCCCACTACAACCTGCCCAGCTGCCTGGAGAACTACTACCAGGAGGCAGGACGCGCCGGACGCGACGGGACCCGAGCAGAGTGCGTTTTGTACTACTCCCCCGCCGACGTCCACACCCAGGAGTTCCTCATCTCCCAGAACAGCCGCGACGACCTTGACCTCGCCCAGCTTGAGGCCCTTCGCGAGCAAGACGAGAAGCGCCTACGCCAGATGGTCTTCTACGCCACCACAACCGATTGTCTGCGCTCCTTTATCCTTCGCTACTTTGGCGAGAAGGCACCAACCTACTGTGGCAACTGTTCCAACTGCCTCAACGAGTTCGAGGAGGTCGACGCCACAATCGACTGCCTCAAAATCGTGAGCTGCGTGGCTCGCCTCAAGCAGCAAGACCGCACCGTCGGCGCCTCCACCATCGTCGACATCCTGCGCGGATCCCACGCCGAGAAGATCCTCTCGGCCGGGTTCGACCAACTATCAACCTACGGCATCATGGCCGACGTGCCCGTGCCGCGCATCCGTGCCCTCATTGACGAGCTGGTCTACCGCGGACTTTTGGAGCGCGCGGCAGGCAAGTTCCCCACCATCTCGCTCACGCCCGAAGGTATCGCCTTCATGCGGGTGCAGAACATCGACGGCCAGCCACTGATTCTGCGCGTAGCCAAGGAGAAGCCTAAGCCCGTCAAAGCGTCGAAGGCAGCCACGCCAGGCGCCGCCAAGACCCGAGCCGCCGCGGCCGTCGCAGATCTCTCCGAAGCCGACCAAGCCCTCTACCAGCGCCTGGTTGCTTTGCGTACCGAGCTTGCCAACGAGCAGGGCGTGCCCGCCTACATCGTCTTCAACAACGCCTCGCTGGCAGACATGTGCGCCAAGCGCCCCACCAACACCCAAGAGTTTCTCAATGTCTCAGGCGTGGGCGCCAAGAAAGCCGAGGCCTATGCCGAGAAGTTCCTGGCCGTCATCAACGACCCCGAGGCATAGTCCCGCGGTATAAGAAAGGGGCCAAGCCCGCAGGCCCGACCCCATAGCGTTCCTTGAAAACGAACTCTGTGTCCCTTAGAAGTCCGCGTTGCCCACGGTGCGCGGGTGCGGCAGGACGTCGCGGATGTTGTCGACGCCCGTAAGGTACATGACCAGGCGCTCGAAGCCCAGGCCAAAGCCCGCGTGCTGGCAGCCGCCGTAGCGTCGCAGGTCAAGGTAGTACTTGTACTGCTCGGGGTCCATGCCCAGCTCGCGGATACGGCCCTCAAGCACGTCCAGGCGCTCCTCGCGCTGCGAGCCACCGATAATCTCACCGATGCCGGGAACCAGGCAGTCAGCCGCGGCCACGGTCTTGCCATCGTCGTTCAAGCGCATGTAGAAGGCCTTGATCGCCGCCGGATAGTCGGTCACAAAGGTCGGACGCTGGAAGTGCTTCTCGGTAAGGTAACGCTCGTGCTCGGTCTGCAGGTCGCAGC
>CAVDXJ010000073.1:0-6965 GCA_963612765.1 Oscillospiraceae bacterium | reverse complement strand
GAAGCCGTAGGCGGTGTTGGGGAAGAGGCTGTTGGAAAGCGCCTGGTAAAGGACGTCGTCGGGATCGGAAAGGGCGCCCTTCATCTCGTTGAAGACCACGCCGTTGTAGGCCAGCTTGGCGTCTGCGCCTTCGCCCTCGACCTCCAGGTGCCAGCCCTCCTGCTCAAAGATGCGCGGGCGGTTGTAGATCGCGGGGTGGAGAACGGCGTCCAGGTAGACGCCCATGAGGTTCTCGAGGTCGGCCGTGTTGGTCGAGGCTACGGGGTACATGGTCTTGTCGGGGAAGGTGAGGGCGTTCAAGAACGTCTGCATGCTGGTCTTGAGGAGGTTCACGAAGGGCTCCTTGACCGGGTAGGCGTCGCTGCCGCACAAGACCGAGTGCTCCAGGATGTGGAAGACGCCGGTGTCGTCTTTGGGCGGGGTCTTGAACGAGATGGCAAAGGACTTGTTGTTGTCGTCGCAGGCAAGCCACAGCAGGCGCGCGCCCGTGGCCTGGTGCTTCATGACGTAGGCGTAGCCCGAGATCTCGCTTACGGGCTCGCTGCCCACGACCTCGAAGCCGGCGTGGACGCTGCCGGGCGCCAGGCTCTTCTCGGCTGCGGAGTAATCGGTGGTGGTCATGGTTCTCCTTAGGTTGCTTTTGTACCTGTGCAGCATAGCGCACCTTTAGGGTGTTACCCTGTCTTGGCAACCAATCTGTAAGGAGACACACGTATGGCCCAAGACGCAGCCGCCAGCCCCACGGACGCCCAGCGCCGAGCGCGGATTCGCCGCGGTGTGGTGGCCACCCTTGTGGGAGGCACGTTTTGGGGCCTTAACGGCACGGCGGCCAAGTTCCTTATGGACACCTACGGCATCGAACCGCTGTGGCTCGTGTGCGTGCGCGAGCTTTCTGCCTGCTGGTTTTTCTTGGCCGCGGCGGCGATGACGCCCGCCGGCCGCGAGAGCCTGCGCGGGGTCGCGACCAGCCGGCGGGGATGGTTGGAGATCCTGGCCGTGTCGCTGTTTGTCATCTTGTTCTCGCAGGTTGCCTATCTGGAGGCCATCAACTGGACCAGCTCGGCCATGGCAACGATCATGCAGAGCCTGGGCATGGTGCTTGTGTTGGCCTATACCTGCGTAAAGAAGCGTCGCGGCCCGCGTCGCCGAGAGGTCGCTGGGCTGGCGCTGGCCCTTGTCGGCACCTTCTTGATCTCGACCGGGGGCAACGTGGGGCAGCTCACGATTCCCCTGGGCGGGCTTATCTGGGGCCTGATTTGCGCGGTTTCTTCGGCCTGCCTGTCTATTTTGCCTGCTAAGCCCATGCAAAAGTGGGGCAACTTCACGGTGAACGGCCTGGCTTTCTTGGTCTCGGGCCTTATCTTGACCGCGGCCTACCGCCCTTGGGAGCATATGCCCGTGCTGGACGCGACGGCTATCGCCCTTCTCGCCTTCTGCGTTGTGATCGGCACATTTGGTTCCTATGCCCTCTACCTGCAGGGCGTTCACGACGCCGGGTCGATGCGCGCGGCGCTTTTGGGCACTTCCGAGCCTATTGCGGCAACCATTTCCTCGGTTGCTCTTCTGGGCGCGACCTTTGCCCCCACCGACCTCGTGGGTTTTGCCATGATCCTCTTCATGGTCTACCTCACGGCGTAGGTTTTCGCAGCGTTTGCCTCTGCAGTGGGCCCTTTGGTCCTCGGCAATTTTTATTTTTTACGATATTGGGGACCAGTTTGGTCGTTCGCCGGGTAGCCGGGCGATTTGGCTCATCGCGACCTGCGGTTTTGTCGCTTGGATTGTCGTCTCTACTCGCCAAGTCGCGATACTGGTCCCCACTTTCGTACTTTTTGATTTCTCGAGGGTGTTAACCCGGGGCTGGAGGCCGTAAAAGTAAAGGGACCGCCCGGATGGACGGTCCCTTGGGATGCGGGTGTTGCGGGCCCCTGTCTTAGATGAGCTCCATCTGGGCGGCGACGGACGCGTACCAGAAGTCGGCGTTGGGCGGGCAGTACATCTGCGCGCCCTCGTAGGTGAGGTGGCCGCCGTAAATCGAGGCCAGGCCCTTGGTATGGGCCCAGATGGCGGTTTCCCAGTCGTCCCAGCTCACGCTGCCCCAGCCCCAGGCGTTGTGGGACTTGAAGCAGTAGGTGCCCTTGCCGCTCTCGATGCACGAGATAGCGGGGGAGAAGCGCGGGTCGCAGCCGTAGTCCCACGCGGCCTCGGCAAAGGTGCGGCCGTAGCCCGCAAGAGGGCTGCCCAAAAGGTAGGCGTCGATGCGCGCGCCCCAGCTGGAGACAAACGTGGACTTGTCGCTGCTCCAGTCGACGGTACCGGGATCGGTGTTGTCGGGGACGGTGATCTCACTGCTGCCGCCGCTGTTGGTGTCGAAATTGCTGCCGGAGTCGCTCGAGTCGCTGGAAGAAGAGGTGTCGGAGCCGGTCTGCGTTTCCTGCACGGCCGCGGCGGCAGCCTCGACGGCAGCCTGGCGCTGGGCCTGCTCGGCGGCGGCCTGCTCGGCCATCTGCTGCTCAAGGGCCTGGCGGGCAGAGACGGCGGCCGACAAGGACTCCTGCGCCTCCTGCTTCGAGGCCTCTGCCTGCTGTTTCTCGGTCTCAAGCGCCAGGCGGGTCTGGCCCAGCTCCTCGTCTAAGGCCACAAGCTCGTCGATGGCGTTGTTGTTGTGGCTGTTGATGATATCCAGGTACTGGATGGTCGAGATAAGGTCGTTGAAGTTCTCGGCAGATAAGAGCAGCTCGATAAGGCCGCCCGCGCCTTGCTGCAGCTTGTACTGGATCTTCATGCAGTTGGCGGCCGCCTCGCGCTTCTCGGGCAGCTCGGCCTCGATCTGGGCGATACGCTCTTCGTTGACGGCGATCTTTGCCTCGATCCCCTCGACCAGCGAGGTGGCGCTCTCGTAGCTCTCGTTGGTCTGCTCGATCTGCTGCGTGAGCTCATCGAGCGTGGCGGCACCGGCGGTAGCGGGCGCGACGCCCAGCCCCAGAAGACCGGCACAGATGACGGCGGCCGTGGTTGCGGTGAGGGCGGGCCTTGCGACCCATTTGGTCAATTTAGAAGTCAAAGCAATTGGACCTTCGCGTCGGGGTCCCGGAAAATGGCCGGGCTTTCAGACGTTCTAGACCTCCTACTTTAACCTACTTGAGGGTTTCTCACCGTTTATCCACGCGCCGCCGTCGGCTTTTTGCATAAAATACTTAATGTTTACTTAACGATAAGCACGTCACACTCGCAGTTACGCGTGAGGAACGTCGAGATGGACCCCAGGATCGCGTACTTGATGGAGGAAAGCCCGCGCGCGCCGCAGACCACGAGGTCGGGGTGGACGACGTCCAACATGTCGTCCTTCAAGGTCTCGCGGATGCGGCCGTTGCCTATCATGACCTCGACCTTCTTGATCTGGGGGTTGGCCTGGGCGACCTCGACGGCGGGCGCGATCTTCTCGCGGAACTCGTTCTCGAGGTCTTTGAGGATGCTCGCGGGAAACGCCCCGGCGCTCTCGAGCGCGGTGGTGTCGATGGCGTGGCCGATGTAGAGCTCGGCCTCGTCGTTGGCGGCCAGCGCGATGGCGCGATCGAGCACCTTGCCCTGCTCCTCCGAGCCGTCCAGCGCGACGAAAATCTTCTCGTACCCTAAATCCTGGTAGTTGTTAGCGTCCATGGTGCCCACCTTTCAATGCTAGGCCGCGCACGGCCTTCCTGCCTGGTGCCATATCTACGACATACCCCAACAAGCAACTGGTAGACGCGACATCGTGTTCAAATTTGCCACACTCCCGGCTTTTTCGGCGGGCGGTATGCGCGACCCTCCCAGATGGTTTTTCGCTGCGCATGGCAATTTGAGCGCCGAGAAGTACCCGGGGGATAGGAAACTTTATCTATCTGTCTCTAAACCGGGAGGTACCGTGGATCTCATTGAGCTATTGAAGGCCGCCGTCTTTGGCGTCGTGGAGGGCATCACCGAGTGGCTGCCCATCTCGTCCACCGGCCACATGCTGCTGCTTAACCAGTTCCTGACGATGAACGTCTCGACCGACTTCTGGGACATGTTCCTGGTCGTCATCCAGCTGGGCGCGATCCTGGCCGTGTGCGTCATCTTCTTCCACCAGCTCAATCCCTTCTCGCCGTCCAAGTCGGCGGCCGAGAAGCGCGGCACCTGGACCCTGTGGGCCAAGACCATCGTGGCCTGCGTGCCCGCTGCCGTCATCGGCATCCCCATCGACGACTGGATGGAGGAGCACCTGGGCAGCCCCTTCGTGATTGCCGCTGCCCTGATCGTCTACGGCATCGCCTTCATCGTGATCGAGTCTGCTCGCGAGAAGAAGGCCGCCGCGGCCCTTCCCGCCTCTCGCGGCGCCGCGATGGGCGCGCCTAAGCACATGGCCCCCGTTGCCTTTGCCGAGCCGGCCACCAAGTCCCAGCTGGCAGACGCCGATGCCCGCATCCAGACGGTTGACGAAATCGACTGGAAGACCGCCATCGGCATCGGTCTCTTCCAGGTCCTCTCTATCGTGCCGGGCACCTCCCGCTCGGGCTCCACGATCATCGGCGGCCTGATTTTGGGCTGCTCGCGCGCCGCGGTGGCCGAGTTCACCTTCTACCTGGCCATCCCCGTGATGGCGGGCGCCTCGGGCCTTCGCCTGGTCAAGTTCTTCCTCAAGGGCAACGCCTTTGCTGCCGGCGAGCTGGCGATCCTTCTGGTGGGCTGCGCCGTGGCCTTTGTCGTTTCCCTGTTGGTCATCCGCTTCCTCATGAGCTTCGTGCGCAAGCACGACTTCAAGCCCTTTGGCTGGTACCGCATCGTCCTGGGCGTGGCCGTCATCGCCTACTTCGCCCTGGTCCACTAAGCAAATCACGAGGGGAGAAGACCCGTGTCGTTCTTGTCTTGCAATAACCGCCTGGTAAAGGGCGCCGCAGCTGCTGCCGTGGCCCTGGCCTGCGCGTTGGGCACCGTGCCCGCCCAGGCGCTGGCCGCCGTCGACTACGCGAGCGCCGCGAAGGCCTCGTCCGAGGTCTCGGGCCCCGCCCTCACCGCGGGCGCCGCCGTGGTCATCGACCGCACCACCAACACCGTTATATATGAGAAGAACGCTACCGAGCGTCGCTACCCTGCCTCGATGACCAAGGTCATGTGCGCCCTGGTGGTCCTCGACCGCGCAAGCCTTAGCGAGACCGAGACGGTCGCGCAGGCCGACCTCGACCAGATCACCTCTGACAGCTCGACCGCGGGCCTGGTGGCGGGGGAGACCCTGACCATCGAGGATCTTCTCGCCTGCTTGCTCTTGCCCTCGGGCAACGAGGCGGCCTATGTCCTGGCCCGCCATGTGGCCGGCGACTACCAAGCCTTTGCCGACATGATGAACGAGAAGGCCGCAGATCTTGGCTGCACCGACTCGCACTTCGTGAACCCCTGCGGCCTGCACGACTCCGACCACTACACCTGCGCGGCCGACATGGCCAAGATCCTGGCCGCCGCGATGGAGCACGACGACTTCGTGCGCATCACGGGCAGCGCCACCTGGGACTTGCCCGCTACCTCGGGAAACGCCGCGCGCACCCTTACCAACACCGACCTTCTCCTTAACCCCCAAAGCGACTGGTACCTTGACGGCACCGTCACCGCCGGCAAGACCGGCTACACGCCCCAGGCGGGTCGATGCCTGGCCGTGGGCGCCACCAGCAACGGCCTTGACCTGGTCGCCGTTGTGATGGGCTCCGACGACGACGTCTACGGCAAGTACGCCGCCATCAGCGACATGCACGACCTTCTCGACTGGGCCTACGGTGCCTGGACGACGGCCAACGTGGTCGTCGCCGGCGACACGGTGGGTGCGGCCGACGTGCGCCTCTCGGACGAGGGGACCTCGGTCGCCGCGCTGTCCTCGGGAACCGTTTGCGCCACCGTGCCTGCGGGCACGCAGCTCAGCGACCTGGGCCTTACCGCTTCTTGGGCCAAGGCAGTGGACGCCCCTGTCGAGAAGGGCGACGAGCTGGGCCAGGTCGCCGTGAGCTACCGCGGCCGCTCGCTGGGCACCGTGGGCGCCGTCGCGGCCCAGGGCCTGGCCCTCTCAATCCCGCTCTTTGTCATGGACTGGCTAAGCGACCCGCTGCACCTCATGATCGTCATCGTGTGCGCCGTGGCAATCGTGTGCCTCATTGGCCTTGCCTGCTCGAGCAGCGCCAAGCACCGCCGAGACAAGCAGATGGCCCTGCGCCGCGGCACCAGCTACACGCACGGCTACGCGGGCGTCAAGCTCGAGCAGCCCCGTCGCGCCAGCTACACCGGCCACTCGCAGCTTAAGGGCGGCAACGGGCACGGCTCTTCCCGCAAGGGCGGCCGCTCGGGCGGTGCGCACTTCAATGGGTAGGCCCGCAGGCGCCGTGAACGGCGCGCTCGATCACACGGCCGCCCCGGTGCGCATCCTCTTTATCTGCCACGGCAACATCTGCCGCTCCACGATGGCGCAGTTTGTCATGCAGGACCTGGTCGAGAAGGCCGGGCGCGCCGGCGACTTTGTGATCGACTCGGCCGCGACCAGCACCGAGGAGATCGGCAACCCGCCGCACCACGGCACGGTTGCCAAGCTTCGCCAGGTGGGCGTGCCCGTCCTTAGCCACCGCGCCCGTCAGATTCGCCGGGCCGACTATGACCAGTGGGACCTCATCGTCTACATGGACGCCGAGAATGCTCGCGGCCTGCGCCGCATTCTGGGGGACGACCCGCAGGGCAAGGTGAGCCGGCTGCTTGATTGGACCGATCGACCCGCCGACGTGGCCGACCCTTGGTACACCGGCAACTTCGACGCCACTTACCGCGACGTTTTGGCCGGCTGCCAGGCCCTTCTCGCCAGTTTGTAGGCACGCAAACGGATGTTCGCAATTAATGTCCGGTAGACCTTGTACTCTTTTGACCCAATAACCCGCCTCGATCTTTTGGATGGCGCCATGACTCAGACTTTCGACCTTTCC
>CAVDXJ010000072.1:0-6983 GCA_963612765.1 Oscillospiraceae bacterium | reverse complement strand
TGGTGCCCCCAGCGGGATTCGAACCCGCGATATCCACCTTGAAAGGGTGGCGTCCTAGGCCGCTAGACGATGGGGACGCAAGCGCTCAGTATACCAGATAACCCGGCGCGCGGGCACCTTAGATGGTAGGGGCAGTGGGACTCGAACCCACAAGCCTTGCGGCGAGAGATTTTAAGTCTCCTGCGTCTGCCAATTCCGCCATGCCCCCATAAAAGCGCCAAGCTAGTTTAGCCTATTTAGCAGCCTGTTTGCCACCAGGCTCAAGCGTTTTCATAATTGGCTTCCACACCACGGCAGAAGGCGCGCCCTCAAGCGTGGCCGCGGCCACCAGCGAAAGGCCAAACAACAGGTCGCTCTCGCTCACCGTCAGCTGGTCAAAGCCCGTCTGGTCCATGAGCTCCAAGACTGCCGAGGCCCCGCCCAAGATCACGGGCGCGCGCTTGGCCTGGATGCCGGGCAGCGCGGCGCGCTGGTCAACGGTCAGGGCGGCCAGACGGGCCTCCAATTCGGCCACCTTTTGGCGAGACAGACGCGCCAGGTGCACTCGCGAAGGGTCATAGGGATCCAAGGCCAGGTCAAGAGCCACGAGCGTCGTGACGGTACCGCCGGTGACCACCAGGGTCGTGGGCGCGTCGGCACCGCCCGCCGCAAGGCCGCCGCGCTCGACTACCGGGGCAAAGCGCTCGGCGGCGCATGCGTGGGCCGCGGCCAGGTCCTTCTCGCCGGCAGTTGGAGACGCCGAGAAGAACTTCTCGGTAAGACGACGGCATCCCACGTCCACCGACTCAACGAAGCCCAGGTCAAGGACGTTGCCGTTAAGGCTGCCGCAGGCAAGCTCGGTCGATCCGCCGCCGTTGTCGGCCACAAGGATGCGCTGGTCGCGGAAGTCCTGCGCCACGCCCAGGAAGGTGAGGGCGCCCTCGATCTGGCCGGGGATCACCATGGGCTCCAGGCCCAGGGAGGCCAGGGCGGCGCCCAACTCGCCGGCGTTCTTGGCGTCGCGGGCGGCGCTGGTCAGCGTGCAACAAATGCCCTGGACGCCGGCCTCGCGGGCGGCCTCAACGTAGCCGCGGCACGCTAGAAAGACGCGCTCCATGGCCTCTTGCTTAAGCATGTGCGAGGCGTCGACGCCCTCGCCCAGGTTGCAGATGGTGGACTGCTTGCCCAGGCGCACGACGCGCCCGGCCTCCACGTCGGCGATGGCCAGGCGGGCAGTCACGGTCCCAATGTCAATGCAAGCTACCCTCGTCACGGCAAACCTCCCAAACGCGGCCGTTTAACTGGCCGAATATCCAAAAATCGTGTCCCCCAGCTTGATGTACCAGGGGTTTTCTTGCTGAGTCTGCTCGGCGGCCGAGTCGTCGGGCAGGCCCTGGACATCGACGGCCGTCTCGCCGGGGTTGACGTAGCCCTTCTTGCGGGCCTCGTCCTCGATGCCCTCCTTGGTCTGCAGGCGCTCGACGTCGCTTTGCAGGTCGTCGTTGCTTTGGGTCAGCGAGTCGTAGCTGGCCTGCAGGGCGGTGCTGGTGCGCCAGGCCAGGTAGTAGGTCTTGGCCGGGCCGTAGATCGAGGCGACAACCACGGCGATCGCGGCCAGGACGATCACGACAACAAGGTGGCGACGGCAGAAATCCTTGACCGAGTTGGCCGCTCCCGTGAAGTCGAAGGTCTTCTCACTTGCCGCTGCGTGGCGGCGAGAAGACCCCGGCGCGGCCTCGGCGTCGTCGCCGGCCGCGGGGTCGGTGTGGAAGGACGACAGGTCGCCGCGGCCGCCGGCCGTCGCAAAGCGCAGGGCGCGGGCGTCGGCCTCGGAGCGGTGCGTGGGGCGTCCGACGCGGGCGGTGGGGTCGGGGCCCACAGCCCCGCCCGACGTGGCGGCATCGGCGTCGGCCTTTGTCACGATCGATAGAGACATGGTCTCCCCGGCATCTGCCTGGCAGTCCTTCTCCGCGCCGTCCTTCTTCCAAAACGCGAATCCACGCGAGCCCTTCTCGGCCGCCTTCGCGGCTTTCTTCGCCGCCTTCACCGCGGCCTTTTGCTCGCGCTCGGACCGGGCCTGGGCCTCGCGAGCGGCCTTTCGCGCAGCTACGCGGGCCGCGCCGCGCTCGCTTGTGTGCGTCTCGGCCTCTTCTTGGCCGCGCACGCTCGCATCGGCGTCGGGCGCCGTCGAGCGGCCCTTGACGTCGGTTCTCTTTGTCGGGCGAAGTGCCCGGGCGTTTTGTGAGGTATCTGCCATCGCGCTTGTTTCGTTTCTAGTGTGTGTGCGCCGTGGCCGCGCGTCGCCGGCCCGCGCCGGAGTCCCGGCGGCGGCCGCCTGCGTGGCCAACCTATTTATAACAGATGGGGCGCGGGCCCCGAGCTACCCCCGCGATTTCTCCTCAGCCTTAGCACGCTCCCACAGATCGTTTTGCTCGGCGGTCGAAAGATCGGCGATGTCTTTGCCCTGCTCACGGGCGGCCTTCTCGACGGAGGCCCAGCGGGCGCGGAACTTGCGGTTGGCGGCGGCCAGGGCTTCCTCCGCGTCGATGCCCTCCCAACGCGCGACGTTTACCAGGGCAAAGAGAAGGTCGCCAAACTCCAGCGAGGCCTCGGGCGAGCCGGGCGCCTCGCACTCGAACTCGGCACGTTCCTCGGCCACCTTGGCCCATACGTCGTCCAAGCTCTCCCACTCAAAGCCGGCCTTGGCCGCGCGCTTGGAGATCTTTTGAGCTTGCATGAGAGCGGGCAACCCCTTGGGGATGGAGTCGAGAAGACCGGGCTCGCCGTGGTCGAACTCGCCGCGGGCCTCGCGCTCCAGGCGCTTGACGTCATCCCAGATGTCCAGGACCTCGGCGGCGCTGGGGTCGGCCGGGGCCGGAGCGTCGACGTCTGGCGGCGTCGCCGCGCCCGTCTCGCCCTCGGCCTGCGCCGCCAGGTCGCCAAACACATGCGGGTGCCGGCGCACGAGCTTCTCGTTAAGACCGTGGGCCACATCGTCGATGTCGAACTCCCCGGCGTCGGCCGCGATCTGCGAGTGAAGAAGGACCTGCTCAAGCACGTCGCCCATCTCCTCGCAGGTGTGCGCAACGTCGTTTGCCTCGATGGCATCGACGGCCTCGTAGGCCTCTTCGACCATGTTCTTGGTGATGGAGCGGTGGGTCTGCTCGCGGTCCCACGGGCAGCCGTCGGCCTGGCGCAGGCGCCAGATCGTGCGGATCAGCCGGTCCATCTCGGGGTGGGCACCGGGGGCCTCGGGCCGCGAGCTATTCTCGCCGTCCACCAGGTCGGACAGCGCGCGGCCGTCTTCCAGCCGACACTCCGGTGCGTTGAATTTCCCGGGCTCGAATTTCATTGGCACTCCTTTATCGGTACGTGGCCCCAAGCGACAGCGCACGCGAAGCCACAATTGGCTCACCACTATCAATGTTATCTAACCAGGCCTCTCTTGGCACAAACATGGTATTCCCTGTTCGCGAGAATACGACCCGCGGCCCTCGCCAACGCCGCATTTCCCAAATGCAACGCGCCTATAAGCAAAACGCCACCCAGCATGCAACCAAACTTCGACTTTGCGGCAAGTATCGGCATATTTAGGCCCTTGACCACGCCTATAACACGGAAATCGGTGCCACAAGGCTCTCAGAAACAGCTTTCAACCGCTATTTTTGCCGCAATGTCGAAGTTTGGTTGCAGGCGGCAATGAGCAGCGCAGGCCGTTAAAGCCAGCCGACGTAGCTCTTCTATATGTTACATGCGTAACGAACTGTATTATTGACGGCGCCGAGGTGCCTCACGAGCGCATAGCCACCTACCTCAACGGCACATGCACGTACCAATACACGGCCTAGGCGAGAAGGTCCTCTCGCCCAGGTTTCGGACGAGAGGACACGATGAAGATCAGAAAACCGGGCAAGGCTCCCACGCGCAGGCCTATAGATAAAGATTTTTCCCACGTTGAGGTGGCGCCGCACGAGGCCGAGCCCGCCTACGTTGGCGCACCCGTGATCGAGGCCGGCAAGCTTTTGACGTCGGAGGAGTGCGCGCAGAGCAAAGAGACCATCGACAAGCGCGACACCGTGAGCACGGTGCGCCTGGTCTTGATGCTCAACCTGGCCGTCCTTATGGCGTCGATTGCCTACGTGTTCTTCGCGGCGCCAAATCACCTGGCCATCGGTGGCGCGTCAGGTCTTTCCATCGTGCTGTCGTCACTCATCCCGGGCCTTTCCCAGTCCGTTGCGCTGTGGGCCGTGAACATCATCTGCGTCGCGGTTGGCCTGGTTTTCTTGGACCGCAAAACGGTGGCCTGGAGCATGGTGGCGTCTTTGGGCATCTCGGCCTACGCAACGCTGCTGGGGCAGCTTTTTGACGTCCAAGGCTCTCTTACCGGTGACCTTTGGATTGATCTTTTATGCACGGTAATCCTGACCGCCGTGGCCGCGGCCATGGCCTTTAGCGTGGGCACCACCACCGGCGGAATGGACATCATCATCTCGGCCGTGGCCAAGCACACCACGCTCACCCCCGGCAACGCCACGATGGTCATTAACGCGGCCACGGTCCTAGGCGGCATCGTGCTATACGGCCTGCGAACTGGCCTTTATTGCGTCGTGGGCCTGCTGATTGTCACGGTAGTGGTCAACTACGTGCTGGACGCCATGAAGCAGCACAAAATCGTGACGGTCATCTGCAAGCACCCCGCGCTGGTCGAGGAGTTCATCGTGCGCGAGCTCTACCGCACCGCCACGATCAGCCAGGCCTACGGCGCCTACTCGGGCAACACCGTGACGCCGATCATGACCGTCCTCAACCCGCGCGAGACCTTGAAACTCGAGCACTACGTGCGCAGCGTCGACCCCAACGCCTTCATCACCTACGTCAACACCTCGCAGATCACCGGCCGCGGGTTCAGGCTGGTCTAGGGCCGGCGGCGAGAAGGTCTTCTCGCCGTCCGGGTCGCGCGGCCCCGCAGCCCCTTACGCCTCGGGGTCGTCGTCGCCGCCCAGCTCCTCAAGAACACCCAGCGCCACGGGCATGAGCTCCTGGCCGCCCTTGTGGAATGGGTACGCCAGCTTGTGCGACTTGGGGTAGTTGAGCGCCCCTCTCCCCCGCAGCTTCAACGCGACCTCGCGCGGGACGTCGACACCCATGTATACCAGGCGCCCATTGGTCAGCGAGACGGACGTGCAGCCCAGGCGCTGCGCACGAATCCGCACACGCGCGCGGTCAAACAGGTTGCGCCCGGCCAACGGCAGCGCGCCGTACGTGTCCTCGGTCTCCTTCTGCAGCGCGTCGACCTCGGCCAGCTCCACGGCGCCGGCCAGCTTGCGGTACACCAGCACGCGACGGTCAACCTCGGGCAGGTACTCCTCGGCCAAGAAGAAATCGGCCGAGAGGTTGATCGTGACCTCGGCTTGCTCGACGTCGGGCGCCTCGCCGCGCGCCTCGGCCACGGCCTGGCCCAGCATCTGGGTAAACAGGTCGAAGCCCACACTCGACAAGTTGCCGTGCTGCTCGGCGCCCACAAGCGAGCCAGCGCCGCGAATCTCCAGGTCGCGCATGGCGATCTTCATACCGCTGCCCAGGTCCTGGTACTCGTTGATCGCCATCAGGCGATCGGTTGCCTCGGGCGTCAGCGGCGACTCGCCGGGGAACATGAAGTACGCGTAGGCCTGAACGCGGCCGCGGCCCACGCGGCCCTTAAGCTGGTACAGCTGCGCCAGGCCCATGCGCTGCGAGTCCTCGATGATCAACGTGTTGGAATGCGGGTTGTCGATGCCGCTCTCTATGATGGTCGTGGCCACCAGCACGTCAATCTCGTGCTCGGCGTACTGCAACATGACGTCCTCGACCTGCCGCGCGCTCATCTTGCCGTGCGCCACGCCAATGCGGGCCTCGGGTGCTGCCTCGGCCACGCGCTCCACGGCCTCCTCGATGGTATGCACGCGGTTGGACACGTAGTAGACCTGCCCGTTGCGCTCAAGCTCAAGGCGGATAGCTGCAGAAACAAGGTCGTGGTCGTACTCGCCCACCGTCACCTTGACCGGCAGACGACCCGGCGGCGGGGTCATGATGAGGCTCATGTCGCGCACGCCGCTCATCGCCATCTGCATCGTGCGCGGGATCGGCGTGGCCGAAAGCGTCAGCACGTCCACCTGCTCGCGAATGTTCTTGAGCTGCTCTTTGTGCTGCACGCCAAAGCGCTGCTCCTCGTCGATGATAACCAAGCCCAGGTCATAGGGGTTAACGTCGGCCGAAAGCAGGCGGTGCGTGCCCACCAGCACATCCACCGAGCCGTCCGCGAAGCCCTCCAGCGCGCGGCGCTGCTGAGCCGGCGTCACAAAGCGAGACAAGACCGCGACCTTGAGGTCAAACGGAGCAAAGCGCGCGAAGAAGGTCTCGAAGTGCTGCTGGGCCAGGATCGTGGTGGGACACAAGACCATGACCTGCTTGGAGTCCTGGCAGCACTTGAAGGCCGCGCGCAGGGCGACCTCGGTCTTGCCAAAGCCCACGTCGCCGCACAGCAGGCGGTCCATGGGTTTTCTCGCCTCCATGTCGGCCTTGATGTCGGCGACGGCGTTGGCCTGGTCGGGCGTGAGCTCGTAGCTAAAGTCGCTTTCCATCTCCTGCTGCACCGGGGTATCCGGCGAGAAGGCCATGCCGGTCACCGTGGAGCGACGTGTATAGAGGTCTACCAGGTCAAACGCCAGCTTCTTGGCCGAGCGGCGGGCCTTGCCGGTGGCTCGGCTCCAGTCGGCGGTGTTAAGGCGGGTGAGGCGAGGGCTTCCGCCGTCGGGGCCCACGTAGCGAGAAAGGCGATCGACCTGCTCAAGCGGCACGAACAGGCGATCCTCGCCCGCGTACTCCAGAAGGAAGTAGTCGCGCTCCTTGCCGTCGACCTCCTGGCGCACGATGTCCGAGAACAGCGCGATGCCGTGCGTGGCGTGAACCACGTAGTCGCCGGGCTTGAACGGGAAGGTGACGGCCGTGGGATCGACGCGGCGGCG
>CAVDXJ010000071.1:0-6994 GCA_963612765.1 Oscillospiraceae bacterium | reverse complement strand
CGCTCCTTGCGCTTCTTGCGGCGGCCGGAGGACTCGCGGGAGGCCTCCTCGACGGCCACGCGGGCTTCCTCAAGGACCTTGCTGCGGTTGTAGGCCTCGGCCTCGCGGGCCATGCGGCTGTAGCGGTCCTCGCCCTCGCCGTCGCGACGGCCCTTCTTGCCCTTGCCGCCGCGGCGGGAGTCACCGGCGCGGTCGGTGTCGTTGGAGGCGGGGGCGGCGCTGTTCTGGCGGGCGGCAGGGGCCGGGGCGCCGGAGCCTGCGCGCTTGGGGCCGCGCTCGTCGCTCTTGTTGTTGCGGCCGCGGCCATTGCCCTTGGACTCGGCCTTCTTGGCAGCAGCGGCCTCGGCCTGCTGCTTCAAGACCTGCTCCTGCTGGGCGATCTGGTCAAGCAGGCTGCTAAAGGACGGGGCCGCCTTGGGAGCGGTGTCCTTCACGCGGTTCTTCTCGGCTTCCTCGGCTGCCTTCTTCTCGGCTGCCAGGCGCTCTTCCTCGGCCTTCTTGCGGGCGGCCTCCTCGGCGGCGCGGCGGCGCTCCTCCTCGGCGCGCTCGGCCTCGCGGCGCTTCTCGGCGGCCAGGCGATCGCGCTCGGCCTGCTCGGCGGCAAGACGCGCCTCCTCGGCGGCCTTCTCGGCGGCTGCCTTCTTCTCTGCCTCGATCTCGGCGGCACGGGCGTCCAGGATGGGCTGGAGCTTCTTCCTCACGATGGCGACGTAAGCGTCCTCCAGGGTGGAAGAGGCCGACTTGGCCGGGATCTTCATGTCGGCAAGGTGACCGAGCATCTCTTTGCTGGTCATCCCGTATTCCTTGGCAAGGTCATGTACGCGGGTCTTGGCCAAAGTAACCTACCTCTCTACAGAAGCGAAGGCGAGAAGGCCTTCGCGGGAACAGTCGTTGCGCGGTGCGCGGTACGCGGGCGTGGCCGCGGGCTAGATCAGGGAATCGGGGTCGTCAGAGACCTCGACGCCCGCCAGGTCCTCGTGCACGCCGCAGAAGCGCGAGCCGGGACGGGCCATGTTGCGGCACTGGATACCGCCCGCGCCCACGTACTCGCAGCGGTGGGCCTCATCGTCGTCGATGAGGTCGTCGTCGGGGACCTGAGGCAGGTCGCGCAGGACGCCGGCTGCCATGGACTCGTTCTTGATGTCGATGTGCATGCCGGTGAGGCGGGCGGCCAGGCGGGCGTTCTGGCCCTCCTTGCCAATGGCCAAAGACAGCTGGTCGTCGGGCACGATGACGGTCGCGTAGTTGTCGTCGTTGTCGATGATAACGCGAGACACGCGGGCAGGCGAAAGCGCGCTGGCCACGCACTTGGCGGGGTCGTCGTTCCACAGGACGACGTCGACGCGCTCGCCGCGCAGCTCAGAGACGACGGTGCGCACGCGGCTGCCCTTGGGGCCAACGCAGGCGCCCACGGGATCCAGGTGGTCGTCGTTGGAAGAGACGGCGATCTTGGAGCGCACGCCCGGCTCGCGGGCGACGGAGCGGATCTCGACGATGCCGTCGTAGACCTCGGGGACCTCGACCTCAAAGAGTCGGCGGAGCAGGTCGGGGTGGGTGCGGGAGACCACGATGGGCGGACGCTGGCGCTCGCCGCGAACGACGGGCTGGGCGTTGTTGGGGTCGCGCACGCCGATGATCAGGGCCTTGATGCGCTGGTTGTGCATGTAGCGCTCGGTGACGGGGCGCTCGTTGAGCTCGTCGGGGTGACGGCGCTGGTCGAAGTGGGGCAGCTCGGCCTCGACGCCCTCGCGGATCTTGATGATCGTGAAGTCGGGCGTGGTCTGCAGCACGGTGCCGGTGATGATGTCGCCCACGCGCTGAGCGAACTCCTGGTAGATCTGCACGCGGCCGGCGTTGCGCACGATGGCGCGGATCTCGGCCTTGGCGTGCTGGGCGGCGATGCGGGAAGTTCCGGGAGGCGTGACGTCGACCTCCTCGAACTCGGTGTAGTCGCCGGTCTCGGGGTCCTCCTCGCCCACGGGCACGAGCTCGTAGACGTAGACGCGACCCGTTGCGCGGTCGATGGTCACGCGGGCGCCAAAGGGAAGGTGCAGGACATCGGCGTAGCTCTTGGCCAGCGACTGCTCAAGGCGGTCGATCAGGTAGAGCTGATCGATGTGCTTTTCCTGGCAGAGAAGCTCAAGGGCTTCCATCATATCGGACGACATATGGGCTTTTCCTCCTTATTTGTTCTCCTTGGAGCTCAACTTCGAGAAGTCGGGCTTCAAGGTGCATTTCTTGACCTGGTCAAAGGCGATGGCGACCTTCTCGCCGTCGCAGTCGAGCTCGACGTTGCCGTCAGTGATACCCAGAAGGACACCGGTGAAGCGGCGGCGGCCCTCGACCGCGATGGTGGTGAGGGCAACGGTCTCGCCGGCAAAGCGGGCAAAGTCGGCCTCGCGGCGAAGCGGGCGGTCGAGACCCGGCGAGCTCACCTCAAGGGTGTAGGCGGCCGGGAAGGGATCGACCTCGTCAATCGCGGCGGAAATCCACTCGGTCTCGGCGGCGACCTCGTCGAGCGAGATGGTTTGAGCCTCGGGGTCGGCGTGGTCGATGCGCACGCGGACGCAGGGGTTCTTGGTGGCGCCCACGATCTCGACAGAGACGATGTCGATGCCGTGCTCGGCGCTGGTCTTCTCGAGCTGGTCCAAGATGACCTGCTCGGTAGACTCTTTGGCCATGTGACCTCCCATCACCTGTAGACATAAAAAGAAAGCGGGGCGAAAACTCCACCCCACTTCCTGCGTTTACTACTTCATTAACAGGGACAATATACGCGTTTTCCCAGCTAGCGTCAAACTTTGTGTAAAAGCCGCCCCCACACGTCTCCACCATATGCCCACAATACGCGATTGCCCGCGGCTTTCACGGGCTTCGCGGCCCTTCTCGGCCAAAAACTCCTCACCTACTCTTTGTTTTAGCGCCCTAAGCTCACAAAACCCCAGTTGAGCTCAATCTTGATCGAAAATAGAGAGACTAGGTGAGGAGTTTTCACGGTTTGGGGGGAAGATTTTTCACGGCCAACACAACAAGAAAGATAGCCAGCGAAAGTGCGAAAACAACGCCAAGGTAAATCCCGATGATCTCAAACCCGCTCAGCCCATAAACCATACCGGCACCTCCAAATCATCTACTGGAAACGACCAGTAAACGTATAGTAGAACTCGGCATAGAAGTCACCAACATATGTGGGCCAACCACCAGCACCGACAATCTCGGCATGGAAAGAAATAGCATTGGTACGGCCGTTATCGAGAATAGTCCGGTGATAACTAGAGCTTTTCACGCTCGACGCAGAACAGTAAATCTTGGCCCAATTGAACTGTGAAATTCTATCGGCATTCGAAACGGCATAATCAGCAGAAATGATTATCACATCATTGATGAGCCCAATTTGAGCACGCTTGGATACCGAGACAGTCCTAGCATTCGCACAAGGCTCAATTAGGGAATCCCAAATCACACTCCTGCACTCATCATCCGAAGAAATAATAGGAGACCCTTCTTTATTGGCTTTGCTCACGGCATCGGCCCACATGGCTCGTGCCGTATCACTGCCCTCAATCTCCCTAGTAACCGAGTACATAGGAGAAGCAATTGCCGTATTGGGCAAGAGCAATGCGCCTTGAAGAGCCAATGCCGAAATACCCAGAAAACCGCGCCTCGTAAGAAATCTTTCTTCTGCCATGGCTACTCCATTCAAAGAGCCCAAGAACATTCAGGACATGCCGCAAAGTCTATTTACTTGAACACGAATAGTCTGTAGCAAATGCGATTTGCTACAGGATTGCGCAGGTAAGCGGCATCGAATTGGCGCTGGGCGCAGATTAGACGGCAACCTCGATTAAGACGTAGGCCTTCCAGTCGCCGCCCAGGTTGTAACCAGACACGTAGCCGCCGTCCCAGGTTATGGACGAAAAGTCGGTGGAGGCTTGGCTCATGTCGCCGACTTCTACGACACGAAGAACCGTGCCAGGATCCTTAGCCGACGACGCCGAGAAAAACTCGGGCAGATACCCCGCGCTCGCCAAAGTCGACGCCGCCGCATCAGCGCACATACCCGTTACGTTAGGGACTTCGCCAAAAGACGACGCGACCGTACCGTTTGGAAACTCAAGATAGGTATACCTCGGCTGGAGCAATACCGAACCCAAAACAACGGCCGTGACGATGGCGAAGCTCGCAACAAGACACTTTAAGAAAAGCGTCCCCAAGCCCTTGTGAGGCTGCTCATCAACAGACCCAGAAACCTCTGTTTCGGAGGCTTGCTCTTGGGAAAGGGAGCTTTTCCACGCCGCGCACTCGGGAAGGGCCGAGAACTCGGCCTTGGTGGAGACCCCAAGCTTCTGGTACGCGCGCTGGCGATAGCTGCCGACGGTCGAGGCACTGACGCCAATGAGCGCCGCGGCCTCGGCGGCGGTCAGCCCAAGCACGACCGTGCGAACAGCATCGGCTTCCCTGGCCGACAGACCCGCCGCACCAAGAAGCGCCTCAAACTCATCTGGTCCATGAGGCACGCAAGTAACGTCAGCCATGCTCATCTCCGCTCTCTATGAGACCTTGATTTTACGCTTCCCACAGAGCCCGCTGACAACCAAAAAGGGGCCGCGCGATGTGCGCGGCCCCTTTCGAATGCGGTATGCGAGAAGACCTAGATGGCAACGATGTTGACCAGGCGGCCGGGGATGACGACGACCTTCTTGATCTGTTTGCCGGCGATAAGCTCGGCCACGGCGGCCTTAGCGGCCTCGGCGACCTCGTCGTCGCTGGCGTCTGCGGCAACCTTCACGCGGCCGCGGACCTTGCCCTTGATCTGGACGGCGATCTCGACCTCGTCGGACTTGGCCAGCTCGGCGTCGAACTCGGGCCAGGGCTCGTTGTAGACCGAGCCCTCGAGGTGCAGGGCCTCGTGGTAGAGCTCCTCGGCCCAGTGCGGGCAGATCGGGGCGAGCATGGCCACGATGGAGCGGGCGGCAAAGAAGTCGAGGGCCGCGTCGCGCTCACCGGCGGCCAGGTACTTGGTCGCCGCGTTGACGATCTCCATCGCGGCAGAGATCGCGGTGTTGAACTGGCCGCGGTCGAAGTCAGAGGTGCTCCTGGCGCCCAGGCCGTGGACGCAACGGAAGAGCTCGGACGCGCTGGCGCTCAGACACTTGGGGTCAACCGCGCCCTGCTCAGCGCCGCAAGAGAGCTGCCAGACGGCGTTCCAAGCGCGCTTGATGAAGCGGTTGGCGCCGGCGACGGCGTTCTCGTCCCAGTCGAAGTCCTTCTCGGGCGGGGCGATGAAGAGGATGGCCAGGCGCATGGTGTCTGCGCCGTACGGCTCGATGACGCTCGAGGGCGGCACGACGTTGCCCTTGGACTTGGACATGACGTCGCCGTTCTCGTCCTTGACCATGCCCTGGCACAGCAGGTTGGTAAAGGGCTCGTCGCAGTCGATCATGCCCAGGTCGCGCAGGACCTTGGTCCAGAAGCGGCTGTAGAGCAGGTGGAGAATGGCGTGCTCGATGCCGCCGATGTAGTTGTCCACCGGCATCCAGCGGTCAACGGCTTCCTTGGAGAAAGGCAGCTCTTCGTTGTGGGGATCGGTGTAGCGCAGATAGTACCAAGACGAGCACGTGAAGGTGTCCATCGTATCGGTGATACGGCGGGCCGGCTTGCCGCACTTGGGGCAAGTGGTCTCGTAGAAGGGGGCGTACTCGGCCAGGGTCTCGCCGGCGCCCAGGTCAAGGTTCTCGGGCAAGGTGACGGGCAGCTGGTCGTAGGGCACGGGCACGTCGCCGCAGCAGTCGCAGTGGATCATGGGGATGGGGTTGCCCCAGTAGCGCTGGCGAGAGATCAGCCAGTCGCGCAGGCGGAACTGGACCTTCTCGCGACCCAGGCCGCGCTCGGAGAGCCAACCGATGATGGCATCGACGGCCTCGGAGTGCTTGCCGCCCTTGAGGCCGGTGAACTCACCGGACTGCACGAGGTAGCCCTCGGCCACCATGGCGCGGTCCCAGTCGACGCTAGTGACGCGCAGGTTCTTCTCGTCCTTGAGGTCCTCGTAGAGGGGGTCGTCCTTCTCGCAGATGATGGGGGCGATCTCCAAGCCGTACTTCTTGGCGAAGTCAAAGTCGCGCTGGTCGCCGCAGGGGACGCCCATGACAGCGCCGGTGCCGTAGTCCATCAAGACGTAGTCGGCGACCCAAATGGGGGCCGGGCGGCCGTTGATCGGGTTGATCACGTAGCGGCCGGTAAAGACACCGTGCTTCTCGCGCTCGGAACCCTGGCGGTCGACGTTGGAGACCTGCTCGGTGGCCTCTTTGAGCTCGTTGTAGGCGGCCTCGTACTCGGTGCCGGCAACAAGCTCGGCGGCCAAGGGGCTCTCGGGCGGCAACAGGAAGAAGGAAACGCCAAACAGGGTGTCGGCGCGGGTGGTAAAGACGGTGATCTTGCGGTCGGTGGGGGTCACGCCGTCGGTATCTGCCAGAGCAAAGTCGATCTCGGCGCCCTCGGAGCGGCCGATCCAGTTGCGCTGCTGGGCCTTGACGTTCTCGGGCCAGCCGTCAAGCTGGTCGAGGTCGTCCAGGAGCTCCTGGGCGTAATCGGTGATCTTGAGGTACCACTGGGACAGCTCGCGCTTCTCGGGCTTAGAGCCGCAGCGCCAGCACTTGCCGTCGACGACCTGCTCGTTTGCAAGGACGGTGTTGCACGAGGGGCACCAGTTGACCGGAGAAGTGCTGCGATACGCCAGGCCCTTCTCCCACATCTTGAGGAACATCCACTGGCCCCACTTGTAGTACTCGGGGTCGCAGGTGTTGAACATACGGTCGTAATCATACGAGAAGCCCATGCGCTTCATGGTCTTGACGGCCTGGCCGATGTTTTTGTGGGTCCACTCGCCTGCCTGGGTGTTGTGCTTGATGGCCGCGTTCTCGGCGGGAAGGCCAAAGGCGTCGAAGCCCATGGGGTGGAGCACGTCGAAGCCGCGCATGCGCGCCTGGCGGGCGTG
>CAVDXJ010000070.1:0-6995 GCA_963612765.1 Oscillospiraceae bacterium | reverse complement strand
ACCCCGAGGACTACGACGCCACGGTGAAGCAGGCTCAGGACGAGATTAACGCCGGTTTTGAGCCCCAGATCGAGCCCCTTGAGTTCAACGCGTCTGCCTACGACGTCATCGCCGTGGGCTCCCCTACCTGGTGGTACACCATGGCGCCCGCCGTGGCCGCATTCATGCACGGCGTCGACTGGGCCGGCAAGACTGTCGTGCCCTTCTCGACCAACGCCGGCTGGCCCGGCAGCACCATCGAGGACATCCAATCCGCTGCCGCAGGCGCCGCAGCTGGTCCCAGCCTCGAAGTGACCTTCGACTCCACCGGCGGATCCAACCAAAAGACCCCGCAGGCCCAGGTCGACGCCTGGATCACCTCCGTGAAGGCCCTGCTGTAAGGCGGTCTACTCGACAAATCCGTACAAGACGCCATTTTTCAAGACTTCTTACACCGACTGCGGTAAGAAAGTCACGAAAAATGGCGTCTTGTATAAAAACCGCGAGTAGCCCGGCCTTCCGTTCCTTTTTTGGCCGTCGAGAATAACCCTAGAACGCCTCAGAGAACTGCTAAAATATGAGCAATCATGTTAGAAATTCCCTTAGATTGCGCATATATGAGTAATATCCAAAAACTACAAGCTATGACATCGCCCGCCGAGTCGATTAAGGCGGTGGGTGTCCGCGAGAAAGCCCGCAGGCGAGCCATGGGAATCACCCAGCAGCAGCTCTCCGAGCGTTCCGGTGTCTCTCTGGGCACTATCCGCCGCTTTGAACAAACGGGCCAAATTGCCCTTGAGTCCCTGCTGAGAATATCTCGCGTCCTTGCGTGCGAGTCGGAAATCGACTCCCTCTTTGCTAAGCCATCGTACAAGTCAATCCAGGAGGTCATTGATGAGCAAGGACGCTAATGGCAGCTTGCCCCTGGACGCGAGTAGGGCCAAGGAAGGAGTCCTTCAGCTTGCGGTGACGTTGCGTGGCCAGCGCGTGGGAACGCTCGCTCAAACTCGCGACGGCCTTGCGGCGTTTGAGTACGATCCGGCTTGGCTCACCAACGGCTTCTCGATAAGCCCCATAAGCTTGCCTCTGCGACCAGGCGTTTTTCTCCCAGAAAGAGAACCGTTCGACGGGCTCTTTGGTGTCTTTCAAGACAGCCTGCCCGACGGCTGGGGCGCCCTTCTCCTTGCCCGTATGCTTAGGAAATATGGTGTCGAACCAGGCGAAGTTTCGCCTATGACAATGCTTGCGCTTGTGGGGTCCGCGGGTCGCGGCGCCTTGTGCTACACACCGGAAATCGCCGCTGGCGGGCAGTCGGCTATCGATGACCTCGACGCTTTCTCGCACAGTTGCCAGGCAATTCTCGACGACCGTCCAACCAACGACCTTGACGAGGTCTACGCGGCCGGCGGCTCGTCGGCCGGCGCAAGGCCTAAGGCGTACATCAATCTCGACGGGGAAGAGTGGCTGGTGAAGTTCCCCTCGAGCATGGATCCGAACAGGATCGGTGCGATGGAGTTCGCCTACTCGCAGGCCGCCCAGGACTGTGGCATCGAGATGGCCCCGACAAAGCTGCTTCCCTCAAAGAACTGCGAGGGCTTCTTTGCCACTCAGCGTTTCGACCGCGACGCACAAGGCAATGGGATCCACATGCTAACGGCGTCTGGCCTGCTGGAGGTCTCGCACAGGTTCCCCGTGCTTGACTACGAGCACTTGTTCCAGGCGACGCAGATGCTCACGAATAGCCTGGAGCAGTCCTGGCAGCTCTTCCGTTTGATGTGCTTCAACGCTTATGCCCACAACCAAGACGACCACTCGAACAACTTCGCTTGGCTCTACGACAACGGGTGGAGCCTCTCGCCGGCGTACGACTTGACCTACAGCACGTCCTTTGGCAACGAGCACGCGACCACGGTCTGCGCAAACGGCAAGCCCGGCACAGAAGACCTGCTTGCCTTAGGCGAGAAGGCGGGGTTGCCCAAAAAGAAGGCCCGCGAAGTTGCGGGCCAGATTAAGGATCGCTGCGACGAGCTGCTAAAAGACCTGGGGCTTACTCCCGCGTCGCGATGATGTAGCGGGCGTGGTCGAGGTAGCCCAGGACGCTGTAGTGGTCGGCGCCGTCGGGGGCGGGGGAGCCGCCGGCGCCAACAACGCCCAGGTAGCCGCCCTCGACCGTCTCGCCAGCCTCGTTTGCCACCACAACGTACCAGCGGCTGTTCTCGCGCGCCGGCTTGCGCAGCTGGCAGGCCAAGATCAGCTTGCTCTCGCCCTCGCGGCGGAAAAATGCCCCGGCCTCGCGGATCTTTTGCAGCAGCACGCCGTCCAGCCAAAAGCAGATGAACGGAGCCTCGACGTAGTTAGTCAGCGCCCCGCCCTCGTTGTTGTACACGTAGCAGAACAGGGCGCGCTCGGGCATTTTGGCGAGAAGGTCGAGCTCGCTCTCTTTGAGCTTGAACTCCACCGTCGTGATCGCGCCGGGGCGATCGTCGTCCTCGTGCACACTAGTGACGGCGGTCTTGACCTGGAAAAAGAAGGTCTCGGGATCGACGCCGGGGTGCTTGAGCTGCCGCTTGAGGTTGATCGACACGACGTCGACGCCCATGTCGGCAGGCGGGCGCAGGGCGTCTAACCCGTGGCGGTACAGCGAGCTCATGAGCTGGTACTCGCCGGTGTATCCGTTGTAGAGAAGGTCGAAGAACTCCTGGGCCATGGTTGGGCTCCCTTGGGTCGAGGACGGGGTGTGGGACGGGCGGCGGGCCGCGCGGGTTGCGAGCCGCGGGCCGCCCATCGGGATTGCTCGATTCTAACGCGCGCGGCGCCGGGCCGCCTAGGCCGCCGGCAGGTCCAAGGGAAGCTCGTCGCGCTCGTCCCACTCCTTCTCGTACAGCATGGGATGCGTGTCCAGCTCATAGGCCGGCTCGCACACGCCGCGCTGGCCGCGCTCGAAGTACCACCAGTTGCCGGCCGGCGTCTCAAGCAGCGAGCTGGGCGTGCGGTTGGCCCGCAGCGCGAAGTAGCGCGCGGTCTTCTCGTCTTGAAATCCCGTCACCAGCTGTCGGTCGCAGTTGCCAATGATCGAGTTGGCCCCGGCCTCGCCGTAGCGCGCCTCGAGCTGGCTCACTGTCTGGCACACCAGGGTGCAGCTCACCTCGCGGCTGCGGATGACGGCCAGCACGTCGTCGATGTCGGGCAGCGTGAGGTTGGCAAAGTCGTCCAGAACAAAGCGCACGGGCACGGGAAGACGGCCGCCCGCGCACTCGGCGTCGGCGTGGGCGCACAGGCCTTGGAAGGCCTGACGCACAAAAAGGCTGGTCAGCGGAGCCAAGCTTTTGTCCATGTCGTCCATGGTCACAAACAAGGCGCGCTTCTGGTGCCCCAAGGCGAGAAAATCGACCTGCTGCGGCCGGCGAAAACTGGCCAGTGCGCTATCAAAGGTCAGCGGGAAGAGATTGGCCGCGATGATGCCCATGATGGACGCGTGCATCTTCTCGGCGCGCGACGTGGAGCGGGCGCGGCGAAAGAGCGCGGCGGCGTAGCTGTTGGGGTCGTCATGGGCCAGCTCGAAGAACATCGCGGGCGCCTCGCCTTCGCAGGCCCGCTCGAAGCAGCTCACCACCGAGGCCATGTTCCAGCCTTCCTCGGGTAGGGCCTCAAAGACGTAGGCGATGTAGCTGGCCACGTAGTTGGCCGCGGCACTTGCCCAAAACGGGTCCTGGCCCATGTCGTCGCGGGGAAACAAGGCGCTGGCGATCGCGATGATGTCCTGCGCAAGAGGCCGGCCTCCGCGCCAGCGCACGTGGTGCAGCGGGTCGTAGCCCAGGGTTCCGTCCATAGTCGTGAAGTCCAGGCGGTCGATCTTGTAGTCGCAAAGCTGCAGGTAGGGACCCATCTCGTCGTACAGACGGCCCTTGGAGTCCAGGACCACGTAAGAACCCGTGGCCTGCAGCAGGTTGGGCTTTATGAAGTTGCGCGTCTTGCCCGAGCCCGAGCTGCCCAGCACAAGCACGTTGTTGTTGAGCCCGGTTGCCCACGAGTCCATGCTCGCGCGGCGGTTGGAGGTAAGGAGAAGCTCGCCGGCGTAGGCGCGGCGGTTGGCGGTAGCAGGGGAGAAGTTCGTCATGGCGGGGCCTTCTTTCGTTGAAGCGGGGACGTAGCGGCTAAAGCGACTCGACGATGCGGTCGGCCAGGCCCGCTTCGACGGCTTCCCGCGCCTCGAAGTAGGTGTCGGCGGCCGTGAGACTAAAGACCTGGTCAAGGGGCATGCCCGTGTGCCGGGCAATGACGCCGGCCGTCACGTCACGGATCCGCATGAGGTCGTCGGCCCGGGCCTTGACCGAAAGCGCGCTGCCGCCCAGTCCTGAGCCAATAAGCGGGTCGTGCACCATAACGCGGCTGTGCGGCAGCATCAGCCGCTCGTCCCCGGCGATGAACAAAAGCGCTGCCATGCTCGCTGCCATCCCCAGGCATACGGTGCGGATGGAGCAGCTCACTGCCTGCATGACGTCGTAGAGCGCAAGGCCCGACTGCACTTCTCCGCCCAGGCTGTTGATGTAGAGCGTTACGGGGGCCTTCTGGTCAACGCGCTGCAGGTAGAGCAGGCCGCGAATCAAGGTGGCGCACGACTCGGCGTCGACCGCGCAGGTGAGCTCAAGCTCGCGGTGGGCCAGCATCTGGTCGCGGGGGTCCAGGCGGTACGGGCCTTCTGCCGTCTCGCGGATGATTTGAGGCTGGTAAATGGGGGAGTGGTCGCTCATGTCGAGCTCCTTTCCGAGGGTCGGCGCAACCACAAAACCGCCGCCGGGCGGCAGCGCACGACAGCGAGGCACATGCCTCTAGCAGCGGTTTTTTGTGATTGTGCATGGTGTGAAAGGACGGCCGTGGCAAGTGCGGCCGACAACTCCTGCGCGGCACTGGGCCGGCCTTGCCTGGAGGCGGGTCGATGCGACCCTCGGGTGAGCGGCACTATAGCACCGTCCGCCAAAGCCGCGCAAGGCTAATTTCTGGCCAGGTCCAAGGCGCAGGCCGAATCTAAGATGCGGAAGGCTTGCGCGGCAGCCGTTTGGAACTGTTGCGCTATGATTTGAAAGCCAATTCCCAACCAGAGGACAAGTGAATGAAAATTTACGGATCATCTCCCCGCCCCCAACCAATTAAGCGCATCTTTGCCGCCCTATGCGTGCTCCTTGTCGCTGTGACCACGGTCTTTGCCTGCCTGCCCGCCACGGCAGGGGCCGCCGTGCGCTACAAGGAGTTCTCTTCTGCCGAGGAGGCGAACAAGCACTACTCCAAGGCCCGCCTGGGAGTTTTGGGCGGCACCGTCGTCGAGCTGTCCATCAAGGAGACCTTCCCCGAGGCCGACATGCAGATCTTCTCCACCGAGTCCGATATCGCGGCGGCCGTGGCCGGCGGCAAGATCGATTACGGCTTTGTCAACGAGTTCTTTGCCAACCGCTTCATGCAGACCAACACGGGCTACGAGTACGTGCTGCCTAATTACATGCTGATGGATGACGCCTACGCCATCGCCAAGGGCAACGACGAGCTGCGCGAGAAGATCGACGCCGTCATCACCCGCATGCGCGACGAGGGCACCCTGGACTCCATCAAGAAGAAGTGGCTCCAGGACCAGAACTACACCATGGACGACGTGCCCACCTGCGACACGGGCGACGAGGTCCTGCGCGTCGCCATCACGAGCTCCGACGAGCCCTACGCCTTCATCATGAACGGCGATCTTGCGGGCGTCGCCCCCGAGATCACGCGCCGCATAGCCTCTGAGCTGGGCATGCGCGTCGAGTTCTACGACATGAACTTCACGGGCGAAATCGCGGCCGTGGCCAGCGGCAAGGCCGACATCGCCTGCCAGGTCACGCCCACCGACGAGCGTCGCCAGCAGGTCGACTTCACCGAGCCCTACACCTCGACCGACTTCGGCGCCCTGACCAACTCGGCCACCGTCGAGGACGTCGACTTCGTCCAGTATCTCCAGGACAACTTCAACACGACCTTCATCGTCGAGGACCGATGGACGCTGGTCGTGGACGGCCTGCAGGTCACCTGCTTCATCACGGTGGGCTCCTTTGCCCTGGGAACCGTTTTAGCCGCCGTTCTTTGTTGGCTGTCCCGCCGCCGCAACTCGGTGGCGCGCGGTTTCGTGAAGGTCTATAACAAGCTGGCCGAGGGCGTGCCCGTGCTGGTGTGGCTCATGATTCTGTACTACATCGTCTTCGCGTCGGTGGACATCTCGGCTGTCGTCGTGGCGATCCTTTGCTTTGGCCTGCAATCGGCCTCGACCATCTCGGGCGTCTTCGAGACGGGCCTGGCCGCCGTTGACAAGGGCCAGATAGAGGCGGGCCTCGCCATGGGCTTCTCGCACATCGAGACCTTCCGCCGCATCGTGCTTCCCCAGGCCGCCGCGCGCGTCTGGTCGCTCTACGCGGGCCAGTTCACGTCCCTGATCAAGGCGACCTCGATCGTGGGCTACATCGCCATCCAGGACCTCACCAAGGCAAGCGACATCATTCGCAGCCGCACGTTCCAGGCGTTTTTCCCGCTGATCGCCACGGCAATCGTCTACTTTGTGGCCATCGCGCTGTGCGGCTGGGTCTTTGGCCGCCTTGGCCGCCTGCTGGACCCCAAGCGCCGTCGCCCCGAGGTCGTTCTTAAGGGGGTCAAGCCTCGTGGTTAAACGCTTCGACCAGATAAACGTGCGCGCCGCCCGCCCGCTTGGTCGGCGTCTGGCCTGCGCGCTTCTCGCCGTCCTTCTCGCCGTGACGACGATCTTGACCGCCGCGCCGGCGAGCGCCCGCGCCGAGGCGAACACCCGCGAGGTCACGCTCGAGGAGCAAGAGGAGCTCTTTGCCTACGCCCGCCTGGGCGTCGTCTCGGGCTCGATGACCGAGCTCGAGTTGGCCGACAAGTTCCCCGACGCCGATATCCAGCGTTTCTCCAGCGAGTCCGATATCGTCGCCGCGCTGGTGGGCAACAAGATCGACTACGGCTTTGTCTCGGAGTTCTAC
>CAVDXJ010000069.1:0-7210 GCA_963612765.1 Oscillospiraceae bacterium | reverse complement strand
CCTCGGCGGCGGCCTCGCTGGAGGCCATCTACCGCGGCCCGCGCAAGCCCCTCACCGAAATCGACCCCGAGCTGGACTTCAACGCCGAGGACGCCCTGTTGCGCGCCCTGGCCCCGGGCGCCAGCGGCCGCACCCCCTCGGCCAACGAGCTGGCCTGCGAGCTGGCCCCGTCCCTGGGCGACGACGCCGCGGGCGCCGCGTCCCTGCGCGACCTTCTCGACCAGTCAAAAGAAGACGACGCCGAGAAGGACCTGGGCTGGGCAGACAAACACATCCCCCTGCGTGTCAAGTTCCCGTGGCTGTGGCCCGCCGTCGAGCGCACCCTGCCCGCGCTTCTCACCCTTATCTGCGTCCTGGCCTCCGTGCCCTCTATTCCCGCAGCTCAGACGGCCCCAATGTTGCTGGTTGCCGTGGGCGTCTACGCCGTCACGGCCGTCTGGCCGCCCGCAGGGTCGCTCTTGGCCATCGCGTCCGCGAGCGTCGCTCTGGCCTGCGCCCACCCCAACAACCTGGCGTTTCCCCTGGCCGCGGGCATCGCCGTGATCGGCTGCCTGTGGTGGGCCTTCGCCGGTCACCGCGACCGCCTGGCCACCGCGGCCTTGCTCCTCCCCTGCTGCCTGGGCCGCCCCGTCGCCGGCGCCCAGCTGGCCGGCTTTGCCCTGGACCCGCTTGAGGCCACCGTCACCGGAGCCGCCGCGGCCCTTCTCGCCGTGCTCTTCAACGCCGCGGCCTCCTGCGACTTTGCGGCCGCGGCCGTTGCCGCCCAGCTGGCTGCAACCCTCACCACGCCCGCGACCTGGATTCTGGTGGCCGGCTCGGCCGCGGCCGCGGCGGCATCGTGCCTGGTGGCCATGCGCGGCAGCGTGCGCGCCGGAATCGCAGGTCAGGGCCTTGGTTTGGCCGTTCTTCTCGCCTTTGAGGTTTTCGCAGCTAGAGTGGAGAATGGCGGGTTTTACATGGCCTCGATTTGGGCCGATTGCTTATATGCGGTACTCTTATTTGTTGTTTTGTGTGGAATGACTGTCCTGAGAGGCCCGCTCTTTGAGAGCCAGGAAGGCGAGGAATAGATGAGTTTCCTTAACGAGTTCGAAGGTAGGATCGGTTCGGTCTTTGGGGCCGCGCCCCAGGGCTACACCGAGCCCTTCTCCTTTAAGAAGCTGGCCAAGAAGGCCGCTAAAGAGATGGAGCGCGAGACTTACGAGATCGACGGCCGCGACACCGCGCCCGCCCTCTACACCATCCTGGTCTCTTCTTCCGACGACTCGCTCATGCGCCCGCTGTATGCCCAGATCACCAAGGAGACCTCGGCGTTTGTGCAGGCAGAGGCCAAGAAAAAGGGTTATGTCTTTGTGGGCAAGCCCCTGGTTCGCTTTATGGTCGACCCCACGCTGCGCTCGGGCAAGTTCGCGGTCTTTGCCGAGAATATCGATTCCTTCACCCTGACCCGCCTTCGCGAGGAGGAGCAGGCCTTCTTGGGCGGCAACTCCGTGGCGGGCGGCGCGGCGGCGCGCGTCCCCAGGCAGGGCGGCCAGCGCGAGCGCGTCTCGACGGGCGCTGCCTCGTTCCAGCAGGGCTCCATGCCCGGCCCCATGCCTTTGGGATCCGAGGGCCTGGACATCATCCCTAACGATTACTACGACGCGCCCGAGCCCGTGGCCGCCGCCGGTGCCTCGACGCCCATGCCCGTGGCTCCCGCGCCGCTGGTCTCTGCCGCCGCGGCCCCCTCGGCCATCCCCATGCCCGTGACCCAGCGCAGGAACGTGCCCCTTGTGAACCCTGCCAGCGCTCAGGCAGCGGCGCCTTCGTACAACCAGGTTTCGCAGCCCGTATATTCCCAGGCAGACGACCTGTTTGCCCCCGCAGGCATCAACACCCGCGCGGCTGGCGCAGGTGTGGCCGGCGCCGCTGCCGGCGCGGGCGTCGCAGCCGCCGGTGCCGCCGTCGTCGCAGGCGCCGCCGGTGCCGCGCAGCCCCAGGCCAACCGAGCCGTGGCCCCCACGCCCTACGCCCAACCGGTGACCCCGCAGGCCCCGGCCATCCCCACCTGCCTGCTTATCGATCGCCAGACCGGCCGCACCTTCACCGGCCAGGCCCCCACCACCGTCATCGGCCGCGAGCGCAGCCAGGCCGGCATTGTGCTTCGCGACCCCAACGTGTCCCGCCGCCACGCCGAGCTTCACTACGACGGCTCCAGCTGGCACATCATCGACCTCAACTCGACCAATGGCACCCTGGTAAACGACGTTGACGTCGACCAGGTGACCCTGCGCGACGGCGACCTTATCACCGTTGGCCTGGTCAACCTCGAGTTTAGAGAGAACCACTAATGATTGACTTGGTCCTGTTCATAGGGCGAGTTCTTCTCGTCGTCATCCTCTACGTGTTCCTCTTCGCGGTGATGCGCACCGGCGTGGGCCTTGTGAAGGGCCAGCGCCGCGACTCCGCCATCTGGGCCGTTGACGTCGAGAAGGGCACGCGTTCCTTGAGGGGCCTGCACGTCGACATCCTGGGGCCGGTCGTCATCGGCCGCTCCCCTTCTTCCGACATCGTCGTCGACGAGCCGTACGTCTCGTCGACCCACGCCCGCTTTACCCTGCAGGGGCCGGCCCTTGTCCTTGAGGACATGGGCTCCACCAACGGCACCCTGGTAAACGGCCGTCCCATTGGGCAAGCCGTGACCTTGCGCGAAGGCGACGAGGTCCAGGTGGGCGACACCATCATGAGGGTGAGCCGCGGATGAGTCCGGACGACGTCCAGACAACGCCCGGGTACGGGTACGGAGAAGAACCCGCGCCCGTGACGGCGCCCGAGCCCGCCGCGACCCCGGCGCACGCCGCGCCCGAGCAGGCCGCCGAGTTCGAGGCCCCGGCACCCGCGCCCGAGCAGGCCGCCGACACCCCGGCACCCGCGCCCGAGCCGTCGGCCGAACTGCCGGCCGAGCCTGCCGCCCCGTCCCCCGAGCCCAACGCCACCCAGCTCATCGAGCCCGTGCCCGCGCCCGACCCGGTCAACGCGCCGGGCCGCCACGAGATGCCGGTCGAGGGCCGCAAGGACTCCGACGTCGTGACCGGCGCCAACCAGTTCATCTCGTGGGGTGCCCGCTCCGACGTGGGCCTGGTTCGCGCCCACAACGAGGACTCCTTCCTGCTGCGCGCCCCCGTCTTTGCCGTTTGCGACGGCATGGGCGGCCACGCTGCGGGCGAGGTCGCCTCGGCGATCGCGGTCGACACCATCGGTCGCCTGGCACCGGCGGTCGCCGACGACGTCCTTCTGGGCGCGGCCGTCGAGTCGGCCAACACCGCCGTCATCGAGGGCGCGCAAAAGGGCATCGGCAAGCCCGGCATGGGCTGCACCGCATCCTGCGTTTTGATCGAGAAGAACAAGATGGCCGTGGCCCATGTGGGCGATTCGCGCGTCTACCTGCTGCGACACGGCACGCTGGTGCGCGTGACGCACGACCACTCCTACGTCGAGGAGCTCGTGGACTCCGGCCAGATCACGGCCGATGAGGCCCGCGTCCACCCCTCGCGCTCGATCATCACGCGCGCCTTGGGCTCAGACCCAGACATGTACGCCGATCACTTCTCGCTGGACGTCTATCGCGGCGACCGCATCATCGTGTGCTCCGACGGCCTGTCCAGCATGATTCCCGACAGCCAAATCGAGACCGTGGCCATATCGGCCGCCACTCCCCAGCAGGCGGCAGACAACCTGGTGGCCGCGGCCCTCACCGCGGGCGGCGGCGACAACGTGACCGTTCTGGTCATCGACGTGACCGACGACGGCATCGCCACGGCCAACCGCAAGCGCCTGGCAAAGCACGCGGGCATCGTCGCGGGCATTCTCGTCGGCGTCTTGGCCCTCACCCTTGCCTTCATGTATTTCTTCGTGCGCGGAGAGTACTACCTGGCGCCCAACGGCGACACCGTTGGCATCTACCAGGGCGTTCAGGGGGAATTCCTGGGCATCAGCCTGTCTTCCCTAGTCGAGGAGACGGCCGTTAGGGTCTCTGACCTGCCCGACGCCGTCCAGAACCAGCTGGCAAGCGGCATCCATGTTGCCAGCGAGCAAAGCGCGCGCGACACGGTGGACGACTACCGCCAACAGATCGACAGCCAGAAGTACCAGGCCGGTCTTCTCGCCGAAGACGTCAACGCCGGAACGACCGACGCCGCGACCACCGCCGGCCAAGGCGCCGAGACAAGCGGCACCGTCGCCGCATCCGCCGACCCCACGACCCAACCCAGCGAGCAGAACGGAGGCGAGTAAGCATGCGTCACAGGTACAAGTCCATGGAGGCCGCGCTTGGTCGCGACCAGTTCAACGCCGCTGCTGCCAGCGTCGCGGCTGCAGACGCGCCCAAGCCGCGCGGAACCTCTCGCCGCAACGCCGAGCTCTTCTTGCTGTGCCTGGCGGCCATCCCCGTGGTGCTGCTCTACGCGATGTACGTCGCCAACACCGGCACCGAGGTCACGGTCTCCACGCTGGGCCTGCCCCTGGCCCTCTTTGGCGCCTTTGCCATCGCGCACGTGGCCATTCGCTTCTTGGCCCCGGCGGCAGACCCGGCGATTTTGCCCATCGTCTTCCTGCTGTCTGGCGTTGGCATCACATTTCTAACCAGATTGGCCCCTAACCTGGCAGTGAGCCAGGTAGTATGGCTGTTTGTCTCGGTTGGTGCAATGGTTGCGGTCCTGTTCTTTGTCAAGGACCTGGACAGCCTTGCCAACTACAAGTACACCCTGGGCTTTTTGGGCGTCATCCTGCTTCTTCTCCCCATGTTGATTGGTACCGAGAAGGGCGGCTCTAAGCTGTGGATCTCCATTGGCGGATTTGGCTTCCAGCCCGGCGAGTTCGCCAAGATCTTGATCGTCCTGTTTTTGGCCTTCTACCTGGCCGCCAACCGCGAGGCGCTCTCGGTTTCCATGCGCAGCTTTGGCCCCTTCAAGATCCCGCGCCTGCGCATGTGCCTGCCGCTGTTCATCATGTGGGGCATCAGCCTTTTGCTGGTGGTCTTCGAGCGCGACCTGGGCAGCGCCCTGCTCTTCTTCATGTTCTTTGTCATCATGGTCTACGTGTGCACCGGCCGCGTGAGCTACGTCGTTTTGTCGTTCCTTTTGCTGGCCGTGGGCGGCGTCTTTTGCTACCGCTTCTTTAGCCACGTCCAGACCCGCATCAACATCTGGATCGACCCTTGGGCCGACGCCCAGGGCGGCGGCTACCAGATCGTCCAGTCGCTCTACTCGCTGGCAGACGGCGGCCTGGTAGGCACCGGTATTGGCAAGGGCATGCCCACCAAGATCCCCGTCGTCGAGTCCGACTTCATCTTCTCGGCCATCGGCGAGGAAATGGGCCTTCTGGGCTCCTCGGCCATTCTCATCATGTTCCTGCTGTTCTGCGTGCGCGGCTTTGTGACCGCGGCGCGCGCCAAGTCCGATTCGTCGGCTTTCGCCACGGTTGGCCTTACCAGCGCCATCGGCTTCCAGGCCTTCCTCATCGTGGGCGGCGTCACCAAGCTTTTGCCCTTGACCGGCGTCACCCTGCCCTTCATGAGCCAGGGCGGCACGTCCCTTCTCGCCAGCTTCATCATCGTTGGCCTGCTGCTTCGCGCAGGCGACGAGGCCACCGGCCGCGAGGCCGAGCTCAAGGCAGCCGAGAAGAACGACTCGGCCCGCGACCCGTTTGCCGGCTTTGGCGCGCAGGCCTTGGAGGCCGCGGGTGCGCTGGGTGCCCACGCGGCGCCCGCCGACATCGTGCACGGAAAGCACGCGCACGGCCACTTTGCCCTGCAGACCGAGGAGTCCGGCGTCCTGGGCCGCGTTGCCCTGGGCAAGCGCCTGACGGTGCTCATCACCGCTTTCGCCGTGCTGTTTGCCGCGCTTATCGCCAACCTCACCTACGTGCAGCAGGTCGACGCCTCGCGCATCCAAAACCTGTCGTCCAACAACCACACCATCGCCAAGAGCGCCTACGTGCAGCGCGGCGCCATCATAACTGCCGACGGCGTGACCCTGGCCGAGAGCGTCCAGCAGGCCGACGGCACCTACCTGCGCACGTACCCGCAGGGCACCATGGCCGCGCACACCGTGGGCTACGTCTCGACGCAGTACGGCACCACCGGCATCGAGAGCCGCATGAACGAGACTTTGACGGGCCATGCCGATTACTCCAACTGGAGAAGCGCGCTTAACTCGCTGGCCGGCATCCAGCAGTCGGGCTCGAGCGTGGTTCTCACCCTCAACTCGCAGATCCAGCGCGCGGCGGAGTCCGCCCTCGAGGGCTACACCGGCGCCATCGTGGTCCTGAACCCCAAGACCGGCGCGGTTTTGGCCAAGGCATCCAACCCCACGTTCTCGCAGGACAACCTTGGCACCGTGATGACCGGCGGCGGCTCTGAGCTTGTGGACCGCACCACCGGAACGCTCTACTCGCCGGGCTCGACCTTCAAGGCGATCACGCTTTCCGCCGCGATCGACACCGGCACGGCCAGCCTGGACGACGTCTACGAGGCCCCGTCGAGCCTTACCATCGGCAACGCCGAGGTAAGCAACTACAACCACAACGACTACGGGACCCCCACGCTGCAAGAGGCCCTGGCCCTCTCGTCCAACACCGTGTTTGGCCAGGTAGGCGTCCAGGTTGGCGCAAGCAACCTCGTCAAGTACGCCAACGCCTTTGGCTTTGGCGTCGACTTGGGCCAGGACTTCACCACCAAGGCGTCGCTCATGCCCGACCCCTCCGAGATGACCGAGTGGGAGACGGCCTGGGCCGCCTGCGGCCAGCCCGTGGGCGAGCACGCCAGCCCCGCAGGCCCACAGGTCACCGTCATGCAAAACGCCGTCACCGCAGCCGCGCTGGCCAACGGCGGCGTGGTCATGAACCCCTACATCGTCGACCACGTGCTCTCGCCCGAGGGCACCGTCACGTCCACCACGCAGCCTAAGTCCTTGGGCCAGGCCGTCTCGGCCGAGACCGCCGAGAAGGTCAAGCAGGCCATGCTCGACGTCGTCGACCACGGCACCGGCCGCCGCGCGCAGGTGGATGGCGTGAAGGTCGCCGGCAAGACCGGCACCGCGCAGGTCGAGAACGGCTATATCAACGCCTTCTTCATCGGCTACGCGCCCGCCGACAGCCCCACGCTGGCAATCTCGGTGTGCGTCGAGGGCCAGGGCGAGGACGTAGAGGGGTACGCGGCGGCGCTGGCCGGCAAGGT
>CAVDXJ010000068.1:0-7259 GCA_963612765.1 Oscillospiraceae bacterium | reverse complement strand
TGCCGCAAGGACCTGCTGCGTGCGT
Source organism: Oscillospiraceae bacterium (assembly GCA_963612765.1). Classification (GTDB taxonomy): domain Bacteria; phylum Actinomycetota; class Coriobacteriia; order Coriobacteriales; family Atopobiaceae; genus Paratractidigestivibacter. The sequence continues at coordinate 7,234 of CAVDXJ010000068.1, read as the reverse complement.
TCACCCTGCACGTGGGCCGCGAACTTTAGGGGGCGCGCGTGGACGGGACGCTTGTCTACTGGGCGATGAAGCACGTGGTCAGCCTGTGTTTGGGCTGGGTGCCGTGCCAGCTGGTGGGGATTCGCCGTCCCGTGCTGTACTGGGTGCTGTTCACGGCCGTCGTCTTCTTGCCGGATTTGGGTATCATTAGCCAAAGCGCGGCCGGGGCGATTACGGTCGTGTTCCTGTATGTCGTTTTTCCCGCTGTCTTCTGCCGCGTGCGCAGGGCCTCGATGCGGCTGCTCACCGCGTTTTTATGCCTGTCGATCGCCGTGTTGGGCGAGGTCGTGGGGTCGGCCGCCTACGTTTTGCTGTTTGACGGGACCATCAACGACGCGGCGGCGATCGCGGCAAACCCCTGGCCCGTCGTGTTTGTGCAGGTACTGGACATGGCCTGCGTGCTGGGGCTCGCGCGGTTGTTGGCACCCGTCACGCGCGGAATCGCGGCGCAAGAGATGCCCGCGGCGGCGCGGTTGGCCGCATGGGTCATGCCCGCCGGGTTTGTCTCGGTGGCGATGCTGCTCACGCTGGGCATCAGCTGTTTTCCGGCCGATACGGCGTTGTTGGCGCCCATCGTGTTTCTGGCCGCCGCTTGTTTGGCCGTCAACGTCTTGGCGCTGCGGGCCATCGCGAAGGCGCACCAGGAGACCCAGGCGCGGACGCAGACAAAGGCACTGGAGCGCGAAATCGACGCGTGTTTGGCCAATTACGCCCAGCTTGAGGCCCAAGCCACCAGAGCTGCGCGGTTGCGCCACGACGCCAGGAACCACATCGGCGTGCTGCGAGGCCTTGTTGACGGCGGCGAGAAGGACGCGGCGCTCGCGTACGCGCGTGCGTTGGCCAAAGAGTACGGCGGTGAGCCGCGATGAGCGCGCACGTGATTTTGGCCTGCGCGGCCGTTGCAGCTCTGGTGGCCTCGGGCGTCTTCTTGTGGCTGCGTCTAGGTGCGCTTGATGCGCGCAAGAAATTGGTCTACATGCTTGTTCCCGCAGCTCAGGCGGCTATTGTCGTCTATGCTGCGATCGCCGCGGGCGTTTACGCCGATGGCGTCGTGGTGTCTTTGGTTATCTCGGCACTGGGTATTGTTCAGGCGGCTCTTGACCCGCTGTTGGCCCGCGGGCTTGCCGCGGCCGAGAGCGCCGACGAAGCGGCCGAGCTGGCGCGTGCCGCGCAAAGCCAGCTCGAGGCGCAGAAGGCCCATCTTTCGAGGTCGCGCGCCGGACAGGCAGATCTTGATGCCCGCCGCGCCCATCTGCGCGCCGAGTTTTCGCAGGTAGTAGAGCTGCTAGAGGCTGGCAACGTTGACGCGGCGCAGGCCGTGCTGGTCAGCGCCGAGCAGGCTATCCCCGCCCGCGGCAACCACTTGTGCAGAAACGCCGCCGTCGATGCGCTGTTGCAGAGCAAGCTCGCGGCTTGCGAGGAGGCCGGTATCACCCTTGACCTGCGAGTCGGCCTGGGCGAGGACGTGGGCATCCCAAGCTTGGAGGCCTGCGCCATCCTGGGCAACCTCATCGACAACGCGATAAACGCCTGCGCCGAGCTGCCCGCCGGGCGCGAGCGCCGCATCACCGTCGCCGCCCGCAAGAAACACGGGCTTCTCGCCATCAAGGTTGAGAACACGTGCGCCCAAGACGCGACCCTCGGCGCCCGCAAGCCCGCGCGCCGACACACCGCCGAACTCGACCTAGCCAATCTACCTGCGCATGGTTGGGGTACCGGCATCGTCGAGGCCCTGGCCACCCGCCGCGGCGGCACCTTCGAGACCCAGCAAGAAGGCGACCGCTTCACCGCCGTCGTCGCCATCCCCCTGGGCGCCTAAACCGGCCCCGCGGCCCGGCCCACGCAACTTTTTTGCGATATTGGGAATCCAATCCGCCACCGCGCGACTCGCCTGGGATTCTCACCAGGAAAACCCCAGTTGACGCGTGGCTAAAATAGCCGTCAACTCGCTCGTCGGCGTTTCGGCTTCCCAATATCGTACTTTTCTCTAGCGACCGCCCCTAAATACAGAGCCGGGCACGGGAGAAGAGGACCGCCTGGCCGCACAAAGTCGTGCGCTCGCCTCCGTAGACGCAACGCAAAACACCGCCGCGACTTGACGCTTGGCAGGCCATCAGCTCGCGTTTTCCCAGCTTAGAGGACCAGTAGGGCACCACGTGGCAATGACCGCGGCCGCAAACGGGGTCCTCGGCCACGCCCAGCTTGGGAAAGAAGCTGCGGGTCTCGCAGTCATAGGCCTCTCCCCGCGCCGTGACATGCACGCCCAAACCGTCGAGCTGTCCAACAAGGCCCTGGTCGGGACACAGCTCGCGCACCTGCCGCTCGCCCTCAAGCACGCAGACCAAATCGGCGCCCAGGTAAGCCTCGGCCGGGCGCACGCCCAAGGCCCGCTCCATCGCCTCGGTCACCTCAACGGGTGCCAGCTCGAAGGACGGGAAGTCCATCGTCAGCTCATCACCCGAGGTATCGACCGTAAGCCGCCCGTTCAAGGTCTCGAACTCCACCCGTGCGATCCCCGGCTCCACGAACCTCGACAGAACAAAAGCCGTGGCCAGCGTCGCGTGCCCGCACAGCTCAATCTCTCCCCCGGGCGTGAACCAGCGAAGCCGCCAAACGTCACCCTCGCGCACGGCAAAGGCCGTCTCGGAAAGGTTGTTCTCCATGGCGATGTTTCGCATCAACTCGTCGGCAGGCCATGCATCCAACACGCAGACCGCCGCCGGGTTGCCGCCAAAGACCTTATCGGTAAAGGCGTCTACCACAAACTGCTCCATGTCGGCATCTCCCCTTCTGGCGACTCGCGCCCAAGCTAAACCAACAGGTAGAGTACACAGTTGAGGCCCACCGCCGCAACGGTGCACACGATTATGGGGCGCCCGCGCCTGCGCGTGCCCGTCGCAACTATTTTTGCGAAAGACGGGCGCACTCCGCAGACTCAACGGGTAAACCTTGGATTTGGCATCGCGCCAACTGGGGTTTTGATGCTCGCAAGACCCGGTCTACCCGACAAGTCGCTCTACTGCGCCCGTCTTTCGTAGTTTTTGTTTTTTGGGGGCCGCGTGCCCCTTACGGGAACGTTACAGTGATGGTCGTACCCTCGCCGAGGGTGCTCTTGAGGTTGACCTGGGCGTCGTGGAAGGCGGCGGCGTGCTTGACAATGGCCAGGCCAAGGCCGGTGCCGCCCATGTCGCGGCTGCGACCCTTGTCCACGCGGTAAAAACGCTCGAAGACCTTTTGCTGCGCGTCGGCCGGGATGCCGATGCCGTTGTCGCGCACGCGGATGGTGGGGTGGCCGCCCACCGGCAGCACCCACACGTGCACCGTGCCGCCGGGCCGGTTGTAGCGGATCGCGTTCTCTACCAGGTTGCTCACCAGCTCGTCCAGCAGGTGCGCGTTGCCCTGGATGACCGAAGGTACGCCCTCGACACGCAGCGACACCTCGTGGCGCTGCGCCTTTGCCGCCAGCCGGCTCTTAACATCCTGGGCCACGGTGAGAAGATCCACCTGGTTGTTGGGGCCAAAGAGAGCATCCCTCTCGCCGGCGCGCTCGGTCTCGTCGAGCTTCGACAGCATCAAGATGTCGCTCACCAAGGCAGACAGCCGCTGCGCGTCGCCGTAGATGCGCCCGGCAAATTCCTGCACGTCATCGGGCTTGCAGATGCCGTCGCGGATAAGCTCCGACGCACCCGAGATAGAGGCGATGGGGGTCTTGAGCTCGTGCGTCACATTGGCCGTAAACTCGCGGCGCATGTCGTCGGCATCCTGGATGGCGCTCATGCGCTCCATGAGCTCGGCGTGCTGCTCGTTCAAGCGGCTGACCAGCGGGTCCAGCTCTTGATAGGGCGACTTTGCCTGAGAAGAGGCCGGATCGATCTCCAAAATAGGCCGCACGAAGCGCCTTGCCAGCGTGCGCGAGACCACCCAGCTGGCGGCGATGACCACCACGGCCAGCGTGGCCAAAACCACCAGGTCGCGGGCCAAGAAGCTCACCGCGCCCGCCCGATCAACGGACAAGCGCAAAACGTCTCCGCACTCCAGGCGCCGCGCGTCATAGAGGCTCACGTACCCCACCGTCTCACTCGAGCGCTCCGAGGACCCCGTTCCGCCGGCCAGCGCGGCCACGAACTCCGGACGATCGGCGTGGTTGGGCAGGGTGGACGCCTCGGCCGTACTGTCGTAAGTCACCGTTCCGTCGGGCGAGATCAAGGTCACGCGCGTCGTGCCCATAGAAAGCGAGGCCAAAACCTGCGGGTCGTCGTCGGTCTGGTCAAGCAGCGAGACAAGCGTCTCGCACTCCGCGGCCAGCTGCCCGTGCTCGTCGTCCAAGAAGGCCCGCTCGTAGACGTACGCAGAAGCCGCCGTGACCGCAATGGCCACGGCGGTGCAGGCGGCCACAAGGGCCACGAACATATTGTGCGAAAGAGAAACCTTGCTTGGCCGCGAGGTCTTCTCGCCGGCCCCTTTACCTGCGTCGCGTCCCAAAAGACCGCCTATCCTCGAATTCGGTACCCAACGCCGCGCACGGTCTCGATGAGCTCGGCGGCGTCCCCCAGCTTAGCGCGAAGCTGCTGGATATGCACGTCGACGGTGCGGCTGCCGCCGTCGAAGTCCCAGCCCCAGACGCGCTGTAGCAGGGTCTCGCGAGAAAACACGACGCCCGGCGACTTCATCAGGAACTCAAGCAGGTCGAACTCGCGCATGGTAAGCGACAGCTCGGCGCCGGCAACGGTGGCCTCGCGGCGCTCGGGCCACAGGCAGATGTCGCCCAGCGTGACGCAGGCCGCCTGCTCCTGCACGGCCTCGCGGCCGGCACGACGAAGCAGCGCGCGCGTGCGGCTCACCATCTCCATCATGCCGTAGGGCTTTGACAGGTAGTCGTCGGCGCCGGAGTCCAAGGCCCGCACCTTGTCCAGCTCGGTGTCCTTGGCGGTAAGCATCATCACCGGCACGTTGGCCAGGCCCGGCGTCTTGCGCACGCGGGCCAGAATCTCCAGGCCGTCGGCGTCGGGCAGCATGATGTCGAGAAGAACCGCGTCGGGCAGGCGCTCGGCGCAGGCGCGGCGAAACTCCGCGTCGTCGGCGCAGCCACGCGCCTCGATGCCGCCCTGGCCCAAGGCGTAAACCGTGAGCTCACGCAAGTTCTTGTCGTCTTCTACGTAGTAGACCACGCTCGATGCTGCCATGTGCCAAATCCCCTACTGCTCAAGATCCGTCTGCTGGGATGCCTTTTCCTCAATTTTATGCTCACCGGTCACGCGGAAGATAGCCCAAGCCGCAACTCGCTTTGCAAGGTCGCCGATGCGCTCGAAGTACTTGGCTATCATCAGCAGCTCGGGCAAGAAACGCGCCGACGCCTTGCCGTCGTGAATGAGCTTCAGCAGCTTGTCGGCGGTCTGGCCGTACAGCGCATTCACGCGGTCGTCTGCCTCGATGGCCTCCTGGGCCAGCTCAACGTCGCACTCAAGGAAGGCGCGAACGGCCTTGTCCACCATATCGGCGCAGGTCTCGCTCATCTCGACGAACTCGGCGGTGTACTTGGCGCAGGTCTTCTCGGGCACCTCCTCGACGAGAAAAACGGCGTCGCGGGTCATGGAGTCGATGTGGGACAGGTCGCTCACGATGCGGAAGGCGCCCGAAACCAGGCGCAGGTCATCGCCAATAAGCGGCTGCTGCAAAAGCATCGCGTCAAGGCAGGAGTCCTCGATGGAGCTGCGCAGGCGGTCCTCGACCTTGCGGCCGCCGGCCACGCCCTCGCGGGCGCCCTTATCGCCGGTGGCGGCAAGGCCCGCGGCGCGCACGTCGGCGACGCACTTCTCCTGAAGGCGGGCGATGAGCTCCTCGATGTCGTTCAATTGCTTGGAGAACTTGGTGCGGGTCTGTACAACCATCAGCTGAACCTTCCTGAGAGATATTCTTGCGTGCGCTGGCACTGGGGGTTTGAGAAGAGATCCTTGGTGGGGCCGGTCTCGACCAGCTCGCCCAGGTAGAAGAAGCAGGTCTTATCGGCGATGCGGGTAGCCTGCTGCATGTTGTGGGTGACGACGACCACGGTGTGGTCAGCCGCCAGCTCTCCCATGAGCTGCTCGACCTGAAGTGTCGAGATGGGGTCAAGGGCGCTTGTGGGCTCGTCCATGAGAAGGACCTCGGGGTTGGTGGCCAGGGCGCGCGCGATGCACAGGCGCTGCTGCTGGCCGCCCGAAAGACCCAGCCCGCTCTTGTCGAGCTTGTCCTTTACCTCGTCCCACAGCCGCGCGGGTCAGGCACTCCTCCACAATCGCGTCGCCTTCTTGGCGAGACAAGCGCTTCATGCGCGCGGGGCCATAAAGCACGTTGTCGCGGATGCTCATGGGAAAGGGATTGGGGTGCTGGAAGACCATGCCCACGTGGACGCGCAGGGCGTTGGCGTCGCACTTGAAAATGTCTTGGCCGCAGAACTCGATCGTGCCCTCGGTTCGCACCGACTCGACAAAGTCGCACATGCGATTGAAGGTGCGAAGCAAGGTCGACTTGCCGCAGCCGGAAGGCCCGATAAAGGCCGTCGCGCGGTTCTTAGGGATCTGAAGGTTGATCTTCTTCAAGGCCTGGAAGTCGCCGTAGTACAGGTCGAAGTCGCGGATGCTGATGGCAACCGACGCGTCGTCGATGCTACGGTGGTCTAGTTGGTTGAACTCTTTATCCATGCCCATCGCTTAACCGAACCTTCCCGTAAGGTAGTCGACCAGGCGCTGGTCCTTGGGGTTGCCAAAGATTTGACGCGTGGTGTTGTACTCGATCATGTCGCCCACGTAGAAAAACGCCGTGTAATCCGAGACGCGCGTGGCCTGCTCCATGTTGTGCGTGACGATGGCCACGCAGATGCCCGAGTCGGCGATGTCGCGGATAGTCTCCTCCACCGCAAAGGTCGAGATGGGGTCAAGCGCCGAGCAGGGCTCGTCGAAGAGCACCACGTCGGGTTTCATCGCCAGGGTGCGGGCGATGCACAGGCGCTGCTGCTGGCCGCCAGAAAGCGCAAGGGCGCTGCGGTCGAGCTTGTCCTTGACCTCGTCCCACAGGGCCGCCTGGCGAAGGCTCGTCTCCACCAGCTCGTCGGCCTCGTCCTTGCCGACCACCCGACCGTGGCGCTTGGGCGCAAAGAGGATGTTCTCGCGAATCGACTTGCGAAACGGGGTGGGCTGCTGAAAGACCATGCCAATGG
>CAVDXJ010000067.1:0-7282 GCA_963612765.1 Oscillospiraceae bacterium | reverse complement strand
GGGAGGGGGAGGGCCTGCTCGTCGTCGCCGACCCGAGCTCGATCGCCGTTCTCAACCGCTCGGTCTTGCGGTGGCGCGTCAACAAGATACAGATTCATTCTGCGGCCTCGAGCGTCGCTGATGCCCAGTTGACGTCGCGCTATCTCTCGTCAAGCGAGGCCGTCTCGTGCCGCCGTCTTATCTCGTACGCGACCGCTCAGGCCGACTCCGCGCTCTCTTCTCTCGAACGCGCGCTGGCTCCTATCGCGGCAGCGGTTGAACCTGTTGGGGCTGAGAGGGGCATCACCGTGTTGAGCCCTATGAAAGAGAGCCGGTAATGCCAATTTTGAAAACGACAAGCGGACATGACCGTTCCCTCGCCCATGTGCGGCGGCACCTCGAGGGCGGCGACGGCGACTTGGTCTTGGCGAAGGACTTTATCAACCTTTGCGACCGCGACGACCGCGGCTTCGATTGGGCCGCCCAGATGGACGAGCTGCGTGAGGTGTGCGGGAACAACACAAAGACCTATAACGGGCGTCCGACGCTCACCTATAAGCACTACTCTCTGTATATCGACCCAAGGGACGACGTCGCGCTCCCGCAACTGCGTGAGCTCACCGTGGCCTGGGCCGAGCGTTGGTTCGTCGACTATCAGGTCGCGATAATCTACCATGACGGCAACGCCTCCTGCGCCATACACTCACATATCGTCGTCAACAACACGAGCTTCGAGGACGGTCACAGGCTCTCGAGCGACCTTAGCAAAAAGCGGGTGTTTCAGATGAACAACGCGCTGCAAGAGATGGCGCTCGAGCGAGGTTTGCGCGCGTTTTCCAACAACCACATGTCGCTGACTAAGAAAGAGATGGCCGATCTCGGCAGGGACGTGTCGACCCTCGGCTTCGAGCCCGATGGGGAAGGAGGGCGCTGATGCCGGTCCTCAAAACAGTGGCAGGCCGCACCCTCTCCCTTGCCAAGGCGCGACTCTATTTCGAGGGAAAAGACGGCGAGAGGGTGCTCGCAAAGGATTTCATAAACCTTTGCGAGCGAGACGCGGTCGGCCATGCATGGGACGAGCAGATGGACGAGATGCGCGAGGTTTCCGGAAACAACACCTATACCTACAGGGGACGGCCGACGAGGACTTACATGCATTACGTGTTGTCTCCCGATTCCCGCGACAACGTCTCGCTCCCGCAACTGCGTGAGCTCACCGTGGCCTGGGCCGAGCGTTACTTCGCCGACTACCAGGTGGCGGTCATCTACCACGACGACAACGAGGAGGGGATCAAGCACGCCCACGTCATCGTCAACAACACCAACCTTGAGGACGGCCACAGGCTCTCGAGCGACCTAACGCCTCGGCGCGTCCGCCAGATGAACAACGCCCTCCAGGAGATGGCGCTCGAGCGCGGCCTCTCCGGCTTCTCGGCCGACCACGTCTCCTTGAACGACCAGGAGATGCGAGACCTCGGCAAGAACGTCTCGACCTTGGGCGGCGACCCGAACTGGAAGGACCGCTCGGGCCAGGAGCGCCCCGGCGCCACGGCCCGCCCCGCGCGCGCAAAGAAGCAGCGGCGCGACAAGGTACAGGAGGGCATGGAGGCGCGAGGCGCCGTCAGCTGGAAGGCCGAGGTCCAGGGTTGCGTCGACGTCGCGCGCCGCCTCGCGACGAGCGAGCGCGCCTTTACCGCCGCGCTCAAGCTGATGGGCATCGCCTGCGCCGTCAACAAGCAGGGCGACTACGTCTACACGCACCCGGACGGCGGCGGCAAGCGCGTGCGCGGGCAGCGGCTAGGCCCCGCCTACACCCGACGCGCGATCAACACAGCGATCGCCACCGACTACGCGCACTGGCTCCAGAGGTCGAGGGCTAAGGGCGCCAAGCCCGTGCCCAAGCTCACCGGCGAGCAGGTGAGGGCTGTCGCGCGGAGCGTCTCGGTCATCGGCGAGACGCGGCGCGGTGAGGTCACGGCCAAGGACGTCTGCGCCCTTCTGGACTACAACGCGGCCCACTCGGTCGACTCGCTCAAGTCCTACGGCAAGGGCCGCGAGGCCGCCAAGATGCGCGAGCTGGCGGAGAAGATCGGCATGTTCGACGCCGGTGCGGAGAAGCGCGAGAAGCGCGTCCAGCGCGACGCCGAGCTCGTGGGCAAGTGGATCCAGCAGGACCGCTCCGAGGCGGGCGCGGGCGGCGCCGGCTACGGCGAGCCTGCCCAGTCCGGCTCGGACGGCGCCCGCCGTCGCGCGGGCGAAGACCACGGCAGCGGCGGCGAGCGCGGTCGCTCGGCGCCTGACCGTTAACAGCAGGAACAGATGAGAGGAGAGCGACATGGAAGTGAGCGTCGACTACATGGACGGGCGCGTCGTCGAGTTCAACACGAACGACTTCGTGCCGGGCGACCCCCTGAAGGGGGCCGTGGCCAGCGACCGAAGGGCCAAGAACTTCGTCACGGAGTTCGTCCTGCGGATGGACCGGTTGGAGACCGACGGCCTTCGGATGGACATCTACTACAACACGTTCGGTGCGGCGTCCGAGAGCGACGTGGTCGACATGACCGACGATATCGGCCCCAAGAGCGACGGGTCTCCGCGCACCGCGCCGATAGCCGTGCGGAGGCTGCAGGGCGTCGTCTACCTCCTTACCGCCGAGGAGCTGGAGGGCGCGGCATACATTCTCGTGCGCCGGTGCTCCGAGACCGTCGAGGCCGCCTGGAGGCAGGGCTCGGGCAACTGGCTCGTCGACGGCATGCGCTTCGCCAGGACGGCGAGGCAGGTCTACTCCGACGCCAACATCACCTCCAAGAACCAGAAGCTGGCGATCATGATGAACTACCTCAACAACGCCCACCCGTCGCTCGATGAGCAGGACTTCTGCAACATGACCGGCTACCCCTTGGGCGCCTGGGAGGAGATCCGCAACATGGAGTCCGCCAACTTCTCCGCCGCCGTCGGCGAGGACGGCGACTGGGTCGACGGGGACGACGCTCCCCAAGGGGCAGCCGCCCCCGATCTCGGCGGCGAGGGCCCTCAAGAGGAGGGGCCGGGCACGTTCGGGGCCGGCACCGACCTCGCAGGCGACTCCGATTTCGGAGTCGGGACCGACGACGATGAGCCCGACTCCCTGATCCCCGAGGACCAGGAGTTCGAGAACGAGGACGAGTGAGTTAACGAGTCGAGGCCGAGAGGGAGTGTCTAGAGGGATGGGTGAAGAGAAAAGGCTCAGGGTACGGGACCATGTTTTCGCGCAGGTCGCCGGGTTCGCGTTGGAAGCTGAGGACCACGGGTTGTCCGTCTTGCCGGGACAGACCGGCTCCGGCAAGACCTACGCCGCCGCGGCGGTGGCTTGCGCGGTCGCGTTGCAGGACCCCGCTGTGCTCCTAAACGGGAAGATTCGCGTTGAAGACGGCGGCGGGTTGCCGCATCGGCTCATATACGTCACGCCGCTGAGGAAGAACAGGGACGCCTTCGTCGGTGAGATCGGCAAGTTCGCCGCAGCGAACGGGCTTGACCGTGAAGCGGTCCTCGAGAAGGTCTACCTCGTGGAGGGGGTGGCCGACTCGGCCGTCGCGCACGCGGCCGACGAGAGCATTGCATGGCCACAGGACGATGAGGCGCTTAAAAGGGCGCTCAATGAGCTCAGCGCCGTCACTCGCTCGTTCAGGCACGTCGAGCAAGACATCGCCAAGGGGGCCTACGAAAACAAGGAGGAGGCGACGATCGCGAGGAACAGTGCCGAGGAGATGGTGAGGGCCGCCGAGAGGAGGCTCAGGTCCGCCGCCAAGAGCTATTGCGCAAGGCGTTGGGAGAACGAGGCGGGCACTGAGGGCCCGGCGTCATCGACGTTGGCCGAGTTCTGCGCGGGGCCGGATTACGACTGGGTCCGGGCGGCCTGGCCCTCGGCCGGAACATGGGCTAAACAGGTTTTCGTCATGACGCCGGAGAAGTTCATGATGAGCCACGACACCATCTTGTCGGGCTCGTTCACTTGGATGACGTCGCGCCAGCCGGGGCAGATACTCGACGGCGCGATGGTCGTTGTCGACGAGTCGGACACGACCTACGGCAGGATGCTCGACAAGCTCATCGAGAGCGCGGCGAAAGGGGCGGTCGACCCCGTCGAGTACATTCAGAAGCTCGCCCACGTGTCGAGCGACGGGTTCGAGGGGCGCGATGCCGACGTCGTCGGGCGTGGCGACGGGGACAAGTCGTACGGGCTCTCCAGGTTCTCCGTCGCGTGCGCGCAGGCGACCGCGCTCTACGAGGAGTACGGCCTGGCCTCGAACTTCAAGCTCTCGGACGAGGCCGGGGCAAAGGGGGCGCAGCTCTTCTCCGACGGTGTGTCCTCGTCGGTGAGGGTGAACGGCGAGTTCAAAAGCCTGGCCGTGAGGCACGACAAGCGCAGCGGGAAGAATTGGATCGTGGTCCCGAGAAAGAGCGCGTCGTCGATGCCGAGGATCGAGGCGGTCCTGAAGAGGCTGAGGGGGACCATGCTGCTGTCTTTCCGCGGACTTCTTTGGATGGCCATAGACCTGCAGGCCCTCCTGAACAGCCGCAACCCGGCCGGGGCGGGAGGTCTCTCTCTCGAGAGGGCCATCAGCTCCGTCGTCGCCGAGCTCCAGCTTGCTGACTCCGAGCGGGTGTGCGCGGCCATCGAGCTGATAGCGCAAGGACAGTCCTACGCGAAGCGGTCAGCGTCGCGCAGCGGGATGTTCGGGAGGGACGACCTGTCTATATACTCGAAGGGCATCTCCTTCATCGATTTGGTGGACTCCGACGAGAAATACACCCTCACCTCGTTCGAGGACATGGAGCTCCTGACGTCGCCGGAGGCGCTGCTGTGCGCCTTGGCCGACTGCTGCAAGGTCGCCCTCGTGTCTGCGACGGCATCGCTGCCGCAGCTGCACAACTTCGACCTCGAGTACGTCTCCCTCGCCGTCGACAGGGTTTACGGTTCCCTGCGAGGGGCCGACGAGGGCCTTCTCACCGCCAACGAAGGGGAGAAGGACATCGCGAGGGCGGCCTATGAGGTGGAGACGAGAGTGTACCCAGCCGCAGCCGACGCGCTCAGGGTCGACGGCTGCTGGGACCGCATAGGCACGGGGAGGGCACGGGGCCTCGTCGCCCGTGCGGCTTTCGATGCCATTGCCGAGTACGCTGAGCTTGAGGTCATCAAATCGGGAAAAGGGCGATTCTCTGCTCAGCGCGAGCAGAGAATCGTGGCGTTTGTGGCCGACTGCCTCGAGCGCGGGGTCATGAGCGCGCTCGTGTTCAATACCGCGGGCGGCGGCGAGGAAAAGAAGAGTTTCAGGAAGGGAAGGCTGGAAGCGCTTTGCGCGCCTCTTTTCTCCCAGGTCGGCGAGGATGTCTCGCAGGTGCTCGTGTTCCTCGACAGCTCCGGCTGGGAACAGGGTTTCCCAAAGGTGAAGAAAGACCTTTCCGAGGGGAAGAGGCGCTTCGTCGTGCTCTCCTACAACACGGCCGGCGCGGGCCTCAATCCCCAATACCCTATCGGTGACGCCGATCGGGAGCGGGTGAGGCCGCTGCCGGGACACGCCTGGGAAGACGAGAAGGATTTCGAGGCGGTGTTTCTCGGTAGGCCGACGTCGCTTTATGTGCGAGAACCCGGCGCCGAGGCGGGCGGGGTGAAATGGAAGGCCAAGGCCGGTTTCCTAAAAGGACTGTGGGAGCAAGGCGTGCTCTATGAGCGCGGGGAGCAGACGCTCGGGAAGCTGAACAGCAGGAGAGGCGCGCTTTCCGCGGCATATGCCGCGCAGAAGGACGCATGGCTCGGCAACGACATGGGGTCCCTGCCGTCCGTCAGGGGCGAGGCGACGAAGATCGTCAACCAGGCGGTCGGGCGCGTCACAAGGACGCAGATGAGGACTGAAAAGGTGTTCATCGGCATCGACGGCGAGCTCGTGGGGCTTCTCGACCCGGCCGCCACGGCCGACCTGCCGACGTCGCTCGAGTACGACGCGGTGGTGGAAGCCTTGTCTTGCGGCACCGGGGACGGGGGCAGCGAGACCAGGAGATACGAGGTTGCCGCCGCGAGGGTCAACACCGCGGCCGTGGAGTGCGAGTACAGGCAAGCCCTTCGCCGTTCCTCGGAGTGGAGACCCGAGGAGATACGCCGGCGCAAGGAGCTGTGGGAGACCTATCTGCGCCTCCCGACCGCCAGCGAGGGGGAGTTCAACGCCATGCCTTCCCTTATCCGGCGGCAAGGATATGTCGAGATGCCGTGGGAGGACGATTCCTACTGGTTCTCGCTTGCGACCGGCGACGAGTCTTGGGGCAGGGCCGAGTTCGGTTTCGGCCGCTCCGACCCGTTCGGCCGCGAGGGCAGGAGGCTGGACGCGGCCGCGACGAGGCTCCCGGAGCTGATGCGCTCCCCTGTGGTCAAGTCATATTTCGAGGACCACGGCTACGCGACGTCCTGGAAACCGAACCGGTGGATCATGCCCGTCGGCATGGCGCACAACGCTTATATGGGCGCCCTCGGCGAGGCGACGACCCGTGCGTGGCTCGAGTCGTGCTGCGGCCTGGTCGAGGGCAGGGACTTCAGGGAGATGCCGGAGGGGAAGTTCGAGCTCTTCGACATCTACCTGCCCGGCCTTGCGGAGCCGGTCTACATCGACGCGAAGAACTGGCACGACGGGACGCCGACTGAGGAGGGCTACATCGACCAGGTCTTGGGCAAGCTTGCCGACTGCGGGGGCGGCTACGTCGTCTTCGCCCTGGCCTGCGCCAGGGACGCGACGGAGGGCATGAGGGCGGTCGACGGGTCACAGGGCCGCGTGCTCGAGATCCGGGGCCTGTTCGACTCGGGCACCGGGGCCGCGAACGTCGCCGCCGCGACCGATTTCATGAGGTTTGTCCTATCGCTCAGGGAAGGAGAGAAGACATGCTGACGAACATCCTCGAGCTGGAGCTCGACGGCGAGGAGGCCGGTAAGAATTGGTCGGTTTTCGAGATGGGGGAGGGCGACTCAAAGGTCTTCGACTCGCCTCTTTCGCTCGAGCTGCCGGCGGCGCCGTTCCCGATCGCCGGGGTCGCGTACTGCGCGAGGCCGGCGAGGCGCGTTCTGGTCGCCACGGAGCCGACCGTGACGAGAGGGGACCTGCTGGCCTTCGCCAGGGATAAAGGGCTTGACGTCACCTGCGGGCAGGTTGACTGGTCCGCGTTGGCAGCCGACAGCCCGAGGGACTGCCTGCGCCTTCTCTGGTCGATGCTCGGGCAAAGGGAAGGCTGCCAGAACGTCGCCGGCAAGCTCTTCGTCAACGTGGCCGGGGAGAAGGCC
>CAVDXJ010000066.1:0-7329 GCA_963612765.1 Oscillospiraceae bacterium | reverse complement strand
AACCACTTCTACGCAAAGCCCGTCCTGGAATATCTAAAAGGCCGTAGCGACTATCCCTGCATGACGCCCGAAGGGAACATCCGGTACCGCGAAACCGCCATGTTGCCAACAAGCAGGCCCAGCCTTAACGACCCCGCCATCCAAACCATCGACGAGCTGGGGGACCTTGGGGACATCCGACTGGGATACATGGACAAGGCCGGCGTCTCGACGGCAGTCGTCTCGACCGGCGGGCTGATCGAGGAGCTGGACCGCGAGGACTCCGTGAGGCTGGCGCGTGCCAGCAACGACGCGACCGCCGAGGCCTGCATGCGCCACCCGGGCAGGATCATGGGAACCTTCTGCCTACCGGCCCCGTACGTGGAGGAGTCCCTCGAGGAACTCGACCGCGCAGTCAACGAGCTGGGCCTCAAATACTGGCACACCAATTGCAACTTTGGCAACGAGTACCTCTACGAGGAGAAGTTCGAGCCGATCCTGGCCAAGTGCGCCGAGCTAGACGTCCCCTTCTATCTCCATCCGGCCATTCCCTCTGACCCTTATCTGCTGGACTCGGGCATCGCTATGTCGATGGCGGCGTTTGGCTTCACCGTCGACACCATGAAGACGGCCCTGCGCCTGATCGTTGGCGGCGTCTTTGACCGCTATCCCAACCTCAAGATGATCTTGGGCCACATGGGCGAGATCTTCCCGTACTGCCTTGACCGCATGGACAACCGCTTTGGCGTCTTTAGGGAATCCGGCGTCGACCCCACCCTTAAAAACGCCCATCCCCTCAAGTACTACTTCGAGCACGACAACATCTTTGTGACCACCAGTGGCATCTTCGACCCCAAGGTCGTCACCTTTGCCATCGACGAGATCGGCATCGACCATGTCATGTTTGGCACGGACTACCCCTTCGAGGACTTCTCGGCCGCGGCCGATTTCGTGCGCAACCTGCCCATAAGCGACGAAGACAAGGACAAGATCTTTTATGGCAACGCCGAGAAGTACATCTTGAAGCTGCAGTAAGTAAACAGGGCGCAAGGAGGCAAGACAGCTGGCCTGCCCTTAATTGAACACGATGGTCAGCCCGCTCACGGCCGCGCGCATCTACACTTGAGTTGTTCCCGCCGGCCCAAGATCGCCTTTCGCGCGATGTCCAAAGAGAGAGGTGCCACCATGACCACCCAGAACGCGCACGAGCTCAACCACAACGAACTCGACGCCGTCACCGGCGGCGAGGTGCAGGTCGGCCAGGCCGTCCGCGCCGCCATCTGCCCCAACTGCCTGTGCAACCTCGAACAGGGCACTTTCACACGTCCGGAGTGGGAAGAGTACAACTCCACGCTCAAGAAGAACATCCCGATATACGAAGAGGGCTTCATCTGCCCCAAGTGTGGCTACAACGCGCTGTTCAAAGAGCTGCCCTACTACATCTATACCAAGGACGGCTTCAAGCCCATCTCCTAACTTCTCGACACAGACCAGCCAAAGCACAAAAGACGCGCAGAGAGATGTGAGGTGCCACCATGACCACCCAGAACGCGCACGAACTCAACCACAACGACCTCGGTGCCGTCACCGGCGGCAATGAAGCCCCGATCGGCGATAGGTCGCAGTGGGCCATCTGCCCCACTTGCATGTGCGGCCTTAAAGAGGGCACGTTCACCCGCCCTGAGTTTGGAGAGGAATACAACCCCATGCTCAAGAAGTCGATGCCAATCTATGCCAAAGGCTTCATCTGCCCCAAATGTGGCTACACCGCCCTCGTCAACGAGCTTCCCTACTTTGAGAAGACCGCCGACGGCCTGAAGCCCGTCTCCTAACTTCTAGCGACGCAGCCTATCGGCACAGACAACGCGCGGCGCGACCTGAGTTCCAGGTCGCGCCGCGCAATTTGTTGCAAGCAGCAATGTCGTTGGCGAGAAACCCTACAGTGCGCGAAGAGCGTCTACCAGGGCAACCTTGCCCTCGGCAACCTCGCTGGCCTGTTTGATGACGCGCGCAGGGATGCCGGCCACGACGGTGCCGGGCGCAACGTCCTCGACGCACACGGCGCCGGCGGCCACAACGGCCCCCTTGCCCACGCGCACACCCTCAAGCACCACCGCGTTTGCGCCGATAAGGACGTCATCCTCGATGATGACGGGGGTGGCGCTGGCCGGCTCCACAACGCCTGCCAACACGGTACCGGCGCCGATGTGGCAGTGCTTGCCCACAGTCGCACGCCCGCCCAAAACGGCGCCCATGTCGATCATGGTGCCCTCGCCAATGACCGAGCCGATGTTGATCACGGCGCCCATCATGATGACGGCGTTGTCGCCGATCTCGACCTTCTCGCGAATGATGGCGCCCGGCTCGATGCGGGCGTTGATGCCCAGCTTGTTGAGCATGGGCACGCCGGTGTTGCGACCGTCGTTCTCGATGACGATATCGGCCACGGCGTCGCCCGCCGCCTCGAGCACGGGCCCGAGCTTGGCGTAGTCGCCAAAGACGACCTTATCGGTGCCGTCGCCAAAAACGTGGTCGGCGGCGGAAAGGTCGACCTGGGCACCCTCCTTGAGCTTGAGGTAGACCTTAACCGGGGTCTTCTTGGGCGCGGTCGCGATGTAGTTGATGATTTCCTGGGCGTCCATGCTTGGGTGTTTCTCCTTAAGGGTTAGTTCTCGAACATCAGCTGGTCAAACGTATAGAAACCGGGCTCGTTACGGGCAAGCAGGCGCTTGGCCGCGCCCACGGCGCCGTTCACAAAGATCTCGCGGCTGGTCGCGCGGTGCGTCAGGCAGATTTCCTCGTCGGGACCAAAGAAGTGCACCTCGTGGGTGCCGGCCACGGTGCCGCCGCGCAGCGAGTGCATGCCCACCTCGCGCTCTGGGCGCGCGCCCACCATGCCCTCGCGTCCGTAGGCCACCGGGCACTCCCCCGCCGGGTCCACCGCGTCAAGCAGCAGCTTTGCCGTGCCCGAGGGCGCGTCGGCCTTCTGGTTGTGGTGAGTCTCGACGATCTCGGCGTCCCAGGCGGCCAGGGCCGCGGCGGCCTCGCGGGTCACGCGGGCCAGCACGGCCACGCCCAGCGAGTAGTTGGCCGACCAGATCACGCGGGTCTTCTCGCCAAGGGCCTTAACGCGGGCCAGCTCATCGGGGGTATAGCCGGTGGTGCCGCTCACCAGGGCGGCTCCGGTGCGCTCGACATAGGCCAACACGTGCGGCAGCGACGCCTTGTTAGAGAAGTCGATGACCAGCTCGGCGGCCGGCGCGGCCTCGTCCAGCTCAGGCGCATTGGCCACGTCGTAGGTGCCCACGACCTCAAAGCCGCCATCGGCCTCAAGGGTCTGGCGGATCAAGGTGCCCATGCGCCCGGCGCCCACCAAAACGACACTAGTCAAGAAGACCAGCCCCCTCCATGGCGGCGTACAGGCGCTCGCGGGTGCCATCGGCCATGGGCCACAGCGGCTTGCGGTAGTACTCGTCGATGAGGCCCATCTTGGCCAGCGCGGCCTTCACGGGAATGGGGTTGACCTCGCAGAACAGCGAGTGGATAAGCTCCAGGTTGTCGATCTGGATCTTGCGCGCGCCCGCGACGTCGCCTGCCAGGAACTTCTCGCACATGTCGTGGACCGTGGCCGGCGCGATGTCTGCCCACACACTGATGACGCCCACGGCGCCCAGGCTCATCAACGGCACGATCATGTCGTCGTTGCCGCTCATCATACGGAACTCGTCGGACAGGCAGTGCGCGATCGATGCGGCGTAGGAAATGTCGCCCGAGGCCTCCTTGATGCCCCACGCGTTGGGGTGCTTGGACAGGCGCTCGACGTTGTGAACGCTGATCTTGCAGCCCGTGCGGCCGGGGATGTTGTACAGGATGCACGGAACGTTGACCACGTCCATGACGTCGGCCAGGTGGTGGTACATGCCCTCCTCGTTGGACTTGTTGTAGTACGGAGAGATGATGAGAAGACCGTCGACGCCCAGCTTCTGCAGCTCAAGGGACTTGCGCAGGGACTCGCCCGTGCAGTTGGAGCCCGAGCCGCCAATGACGGGAACGCGGCCGGCCACGCGCTGGACCACGCACTCGGCAACCGAAAGGTCCTCGCTGTCGGTCATCGTGGCCGACTCGCCGGTGGTGCCCAGCACCAGGATGCCGTCGGTCTTGTTGGCCAGGTGGAAGTCGACCAGGCCCTCGAGCTTCTCGAAGTCGACCGAGCCGTCCTTCTTGAACGGGGTGACAAGGGCCACGACCGATCCGGTGAGGTTGTTCATGTCCATGGTGCGTCCTTTCTTCTAAGCGTCCTTCTCCGTTTAATGCGTTCTAACAGGGCTTTTTGCCAGGACCGAGAAGCGCGGGTCCTGGTCAAACGTGGCAAAGTAATCGGCCTGGGTCTCGGCGCGGCGGATCTTTTGGACTTGGCCGTCCTCGCGCAGAAGCAGCTCGGCCGAGCGCAGCGAGCCGTTGTAGTTGTAGCCCATCGAGAAACCGTGGGCCCCGGCGTCGTGAATAAACAGCAGGTCACCGATGTCGGTGGCGGGCAAGTCGCGATCGTGAGCAAACTGGTCGTTGTTCTCGCACAGGCGACCTACAACGTTGTACTTACCGGCCACGGGCTCGTCTTCCTTGCCCATCACGGTGATGTGGTGGTAGGCGTCGTAGATGGCCGGGCGCATGAGATTGGCCGCACAGGCGTCGACGCCCAGGTAGTCGTGGTAGGTGACCTTGTGGTGGATCACGCGGGTGACCAGGGCACCGGCGGGCGCCAGCATCCAACGGCCCAGCTCGGAGCACAGGCGCACGTCTCCCATGCCGGCCGGCACCAGGACCTCCTCGTATGCCGCGCGCACACCCTCGCCAATGGCCGCGATGTCTGCCGCGGGGTCGCTGGGCAGGTAGTCGACGCCAATACCGCCCGAGAGGTCGACAAGCACCACGCGCACGCCCAGCTCGTCCTTGGCGCGAACGCACAGCTCAAAGAGCTGGCGGGCCAGGCTGGGGTAGTAGTCGTCGGTCTGGGTGTTGCTCGCCAGGAAGGCGTGGATGCCAAACTCCTGGACGCCCAGGTCGCGCAGGCGAGAAAAAGCCTCCATGAGCTGCGGAACCGTCATGCCAAACTTGGCGTCCTGGGGGCTGCCGATGATGGTGTTTGCAGCCGTGAAGTTGCCACCCGGGTTCACGCGGCAGCACACCATGCGTGGCAACTTGCCGTCCAGGGCGCGCGCCAGACAGTCGACCATGTCCAGGCTGTCCAGGTTGATGATGGCACCCATCTGGGCGGCCTGCACGTAGTCGGCATCGGGCGTGTCGTTGCTAGAGAGCATGACGTCTTGGCCGGTCACACCGCAGGCGGCGGCCAGGGTAAGCTCGGTTGCCGTGGCGCAGTCGCAGCCGCAGCCCTCCTGGGCCAGAATCGAGACGACCCAGGGATTGGGCGTGGCCTTGACAGCAAAGTACTCCTTGAAGCCGGGGTTCCAGGCAAACGCGGCGTTAAGCGCACGCGCGCGAGCACGGATCTGAGCCTCGTCATAGAGGTAAAACGGCGTGGGGTGGGTTGCGCAGATGTCTTCTAGCTGCTCTTTTGTCACAAAGGGCCGTTTTTGCATGGCGCTTTTCTCCTTGCCCGATCTTTACACTAATGCAGCAGCGCAAGATTGCGGGCATAAAAGCAAGCCATAAGATACGACCAGCCCAATGACCAGCACGCCAGCGCCCCTGCGAGGATTCCCGCAGACAGTCCCAGGGGTCTTTCCCCTAAGCCCACCGCCGCGTTGCGCCCAACTGCGGCAGTTCGGCGAACCTCGCCTCGTCTTGGGATTATCGCCCGCCGGCTAGCCCAGGACCCTTCGTGCTCGCTCCTCTGTCGATGGGTTACACCCTATCACCGGCAGACGGCGGGCGCCACCAAAATCTTGCTTCTAAACGCAACCGAAACAGATAGGGTCTAAACTGCAACGAGACGAAACGCCGGGCACCCTACACGACCCTTCGCCCGGCCTGGAGGAGCCTTGGACGAGAAGACCGTTGAGCTTGCGCGCGCCTACGCCCGCGAGTGTAAAGAAGAGGAGCTTGAGCTCCTGCGCCGCCTGGCAAAGATCCCCGCCCCCTCTCACCACGAGGAGAAGCGCGCCGAGGCCGTGCGCGAGTGGCTTTTGTCACAGGGGGCCTCGCCGTGGAACGTGCGCATCGACCAGGCTAAAAACGTCGTGTTGTTGCTGCCCGGCGAGAACCACGACGAGTGCTCGGTCTTCTCGGCGCATACCGACGTGGTGTTTGACGATACCGATGAGCTGCCGTTTCATGAGGACGAGACGCGGATGTACGCCCCCGGCGTGGGCGACGATACGGCCAACTTGGTTGGACTTTTGATGGCGGCGCGGTGGTTTTTGCGGGCGCGGCCGCGCCTGGACCGCGATGTCTACGTAGTGGCAAACTCCTGCGAGGAGGGGCTGGGCAACCTGCTTGGGACCCGCACGCTCTTCTCGTCTTTAAAGGCCAAGCGGGTACGTGTGCGCGACTTCACCAGTTTTGACCTGTATCTGGGCATGCACATCACCAGCGCGGTGGGCTCGCACCGCTGGCGCGTGCGGTGCGCGACCGAGGGCGGCCACTCGTGGGAGGACTTTGGGCACGAGAACGCCATCGAGGCGCTGTGTTCCTTCATCGAGGACCTGTACGCGACCAAGCGGCCGACATCTGCCAAGACCACGGTTAACGTGGGGCGCTTTGTGGGCGGCACGTCGATCAACTCGATTGCCGAGAAGGCTTCGGTGCTGGTTGAGTACCGTTCCGCATCCGAGAAGTGCCTGGAGACCATGTACGGCAAGTTTGTCGCGCTGGTCGAGGAGCACTTGAAGGAGCACACCCGCATTGACGTGGACCTTATTGGTCGGCGTCCCGCGAGCGGCAGCGACGTGCCCGAGGGACAGGTCGAGCTGGTGGCCGCAGGAGACGAGGCGATCCGCGAGCTGGGCGGGGTCGAGCCGGTGCACCAGGAAAGCTCGACCGACGCCAACGTGCCGCTTTCGCAGGGAATCTGTGCGCACACGATCGGCACCGTTGAGGGCGACCTTTTGCACACCCGCGAGGAGTGGGTGGACAAAGACAGCCTGGAGCGCGGGCTGGCGCTGATCATGGGGCTCATGCTGGGGCGCGTTTGCGGGGAAGTGCCGGCGGGCACGGCCGCGCCCGCGGCGGCCGAGGAGTAGGCCGTGAACCTCAAGCAGCTTGAGTACTTTGTCGCCATCGCCGAGGAGGGCCAGATCACGGCCGCGGCCCGGCGGCTCAACATCTCGCAGCCGCCGCTGTCCTATGAACTTGGCAAACTCGAGGACGAGCTTGAGACCAAGCTAGTTG
>CAVDXJ010000065.1:0-7374 GCA_963612765.1 Oscillospiraceae bacterium | reverse complement strand
GGCCCGGGCATGGTCAACGCCGCGTACTCTTCCGGCACCCCGGCCCTGGGCGTCGGCCCCGGCAACACCCCGGTCATCATCGACTCCACGGCCGACATCAAGCTCGCCGTCAACTCGATCATCCACTCCAAGACCTTCGACAACGGCATGATCTGCGCCTCCGAGCAGTCCGTGACCGTGCTCGAGGACGTCTATGACGCCGTCAAGGCCGAGTTCAAGGCCCGTGGCTGCTACTTCCTGAAGGGCGCCGAGCTCGATAAGGTCCGCGAGACCGTCATCATCAACGGCTCCGTCAACGCCAAGATCGTCGGCCAGTCCGCCTACACCATCGCCCAGATCGCCGGCGTCGAGGTTCCCAAGTCCACCAAGGTCCTTATCGGCGAGGCCACCTCGGTCGAGCCCTCCGAGGCCATGGCGCACGAGAAGCTCTCCCCGGTCCTGGGTATGTACAAGGCCAAGACCTTCGACGAGGCCATCGCCAAGGCCGAGCGCCTGGTTGCCGACGGCGGCTACGGCCACACCTCCTCCCTCTACGTCAACGTCAACGAGAAGGAGAAGATCCAGAAGCACTACGAGCACATGAAGACCTGCCGCGTGCTGATCAACACCCCCTCTTCTCAGGGCGGCATCGGCGATCTTTACAACTTCAAGATGGCTCCCTCCCTCACCCTGGGCTGCGGCTCCTGGGGCGGCAACTCCGTCTCGGGCAACGTCGGTCCCCAGCACCTGCTCAACTACAAGTCCGTTGCAGAGAGGCGTGAGAACATGCTTTGGTTCCGTACCCCCGAGAAGATCTTCTTCAAGAAGGGCTGCATGCCTGTGGCCCTCAAGGAGCTTGGCGAGGTCTACGGCAAGAAGCGCGCCTTCATCGTGACCGACTCCTTCCTCTACACCTCTGGCTTTACCAAGAAGATTGAGGCCTCCCTCGACGAGCAGGGCATCGTCCACACCTCCTTCTGGTCCATCTCGCCCGACCCCAAGCTGCAGGACTGCCTGAAGGGCCTCGAGCAGCTTCGCGCCTTCGAGCCCGACTGCATCATCGCCATCGGCGGCGGCTCGGCCATGGACGCCGGCAAGATCATGTGGACCATGTACGAGCACCCCGAGGAGAAGTTTGAGGATATGGCCATGGACTTCATGGATATCCGCAAGCGCGTCTACACCTATCCCCAGAGCGGTGTGAAGGCCTTCTTCGTGGCCATCCCCACCTCCTCCGGTACCGGTTCCGAGGTCACCCCGTTCTCGATCATCACCGACGCCGAGACCGGCACCAAGTGGCCGCTCGCCGACTACCAGCTCATGCCCAACATGGCCATCGTCGACACCGACAACATGATGACCCAGCCTAAGGGCCTGACCTCTGCCTCTGGCGTCGACGTCTTGACCCACGCCCTCGAGGCCTACGTCTCGGTCATGGCTTCCGACTACACCGACGGCCTTGCCCTGCGCGCCATGAAGCTCGTCTTCGAGTACCTGCCCCGCGCCTACGACAACCCCAACGACGTCGAGGCCCGCGACCACATGGCCAACGCCTCCTGCATGGCTGGTATCGCCTTCGCCAACGCCTTCCTGGGTGTCAACCACTCCATGGCCCACAAGCTTGGTGCCTACCACCACATTCCCCACGGCTGGGCCAACGCCGTCATCCTCACCCGCGTCATGCGCTACAACGCGGCCGAGCGTCCCGCCAAGATGGGCACCTTCCCGCAGTACGACCACCCCAAGACCCTGGGCCGCTACGTCGAGTGCGCTAAGTTCTGCGGCGTGACCGGCAAGAACGACCAGGAGATCTTCGATAACTTCGTCGCCAAGATCGAGGAGCTCAAGGAGCACGTGGGCGTCAAGAAGACCATCGCCGACTTTGGCGTCGACGAGAAGTACTTCCTCGACACCCTGGACGAGATGTCCGAGAACGCCTTCAACGACCAGTGCACCGGTGCCAACCCGCGTTACCCGCTGATTTCCGAGATCAAGGGTCTGTACATGGACGCCTACTACGGCCGCGAGGCTACCTCTTACGAGGACTAAAACCTTGATGGTCAGGACAAAATAGTCCGTTTGAAGCCGGGACGCGCACGTTCGCCGTCCCGGCTTCTTTGTTTGTCTCGCCAATCACTAAAATCGTTCATATGGATCGCCAATTAAGGAGGCAAGCACCATGGAACTTTCAGCTGAGAAAACCGTGATTGTCGAGCGCAAGGGCAAGGTCGTCTATCAGGACGGCGCTAAGCTCGTTAAGGCCTTTGCACCCGAGAAACCCGCTTCCGATGTCTTCAACGAGGCCGTGAACCTTGCCCGCGTGGCCGAGGCCGGCGTCGCCGCGCCTAAGGTCCTTGAGGTCTCGCAGACCGCCGACGGTGGCTGGGCACTTGCCACCGAGTATGTCCCCGGCACCACCTGCCGTCAGCTCATGGAAGAGGCTGATGAGGCCGGCAAGGCCGAGCTTTTGGAGAAGTTCGTCGAGCTGCAGGTTAAGGTTCAGAACACCAAGGCTCCTGACCTTCTCAATTCTCAGCGCGCCAAGTTCAAGAACATGATCGCCAAGGTCACCGATATCGACCCCACGCAGCGCTACGACCTTGAGATGCGTGCCGACCGCATGCGCGGCCACAAGTACATCTGCCACGGCGACTTCAACCCCTCCAACGTCATCATTGGTGAGGACGGCGCCGCGTATGTGTGCGACTGGGCCCACGTCACCCGCGGCTTGCCCGAGGCGGACGCTGCTATGACCTATATCCTCTTCAAGATGTATCACGCCGATCAGGCCGAGGCCTACCTTGACCTTTACTCCAAGAAGGCCGATATGCCCAAGCAGAAGATCATGTACTGGTTGCCTGTTGTTGCCGCCGCCGAGCTTGCGCGAGGCCGCAAGGACTGCGAGGACATGCTCAAGAGCTTCGTCGACGCCGCCAACGATTACGAATAAGCTGTAATTAGCCTGATAGTTGCAGGTCTCGACCCTCTGGACATGGTAGTGTTCAGAGGGCCGTTTCTTATGTCTAGGGAGTCTTTGATGTCTCGTCGTTCTTCTCGTGTGTTTCTCGCCGTGTTCTTCGCCTGCGTGCTTTGCCTTGGGATCGCCGCCTGCAAGGACCAGTCCGTGGCCGCCAACGAGGCAGTGGAGGCTGTGATGGCCGGCTATACGGTGTCTTCTGGCGAGGAGAACAGCGATGACGCCGATTCCAAGAAGGACCAGGTTGAGCCGGTGGCCCCCAACTACGGCGACGACGCCACGGCCTCTATCCTGGGCGGTCTTGACGTCAACATGGACGACTTCCACAAACATGCCTTTAGCCGATACAGCTACCAGGTGGGCGAGGTTGCCATCGCCGAGGACAAGAAATCCGCGCAGGTCGAGGTGACTATCACCAACGTGAGCCTACTGGGGGCCGCCAACAACGCGGCGGCCGACTTCGCGACGTACGCCGAGAGCGACGAGTACCAGACCGCCTTTGCCGAGGGCGGCCGCACTCCGCTGTTTGCGAAGCTGGTCGAGTACCTGTACCAGCACTTGGACAGCGACGAGCTGGTGACCTCGACCGTCACCGTCACGGTGACCAAGGACGACTCGGGTAACTGGTCGTACGATCCTTCTGGCGACGCGGCGTTCTACAACGCACTGTACGGCGGGTCCAACGTGCTGGGCGGGTTGGCCAACGCGGTGCAGTAAGGGAAACGTGGTCCGGCGCTGAGCGCTTCCCGCCTTTGTCTCTGTGCTCAAACAGTCCTGATTCGCACGAAGGCCACATTAAGTGGCCTTCGGCTCATGCGGAACTGCGCCATAGACAAAGGCGGAAATCACTCAGCGCAGGTCACTGGAGCAGGGGTGCGAGATTGCATCTCTTACGCTCGAGTGTAGGTTACAAACTCAAAGTCGATGCCGGACTTCGTGGTGCCGCCGCAGGTCTTCTCGGCGACTTGCCACGTGGGGTCGGCGTCCAGGTTGGGGAAGAACGTGTCGGCCTCGCGTACGCAGTGGTTCTTGGTCACGACGGCCTTGGAGCAGCGGGGGAGAAGGGCGTGGTAGACCTGGCCGCCGCCGATGACCCAGGTTTCGTCGTCGTTGGCTGCCAAGGCGAGGGCCTCGTCGAGGCTGGCGACGACCTCGACGCCCTCGGGCGCATAGCCCGCCTGGCGAGAGACGACGATGTTTCTGCGCTCTACCAGCGGCTTGGCATCTGGGAAGCTCTCGAGGGTCTTTCTTCCCATGAGGACCGTGTGGCCCTTGGTGTGCGCCACAAAGGAGCGCATGTCCTCGCGGTTGCGCACCAGCATGTCGCCCGCACGGCCGATCCCCCAGTTGTCGCAGACGGCGACGATGGCGTAGAGGTTGGGGATAACGGCGGGGGTGTCGGAATTCATGGTCTTCTCGGCCACTGTCTGCTCCTTGGGTCTTAGACGGCGATGGGGATGTTGGTCACCTGCGGGCCGTGCTCGTAGTTCTCGACGATAAGATCGGCCGTGGTGAAGTCGTAGAAGTCGTGGACATCGGGGTTCAGGCTCACCTTGGGCGCGGCAAAGCGCGGGCGCGAGATGAGCTCGCGGATGACGTCGACGTGACGGTCGTAGATGTGGGCGTCGGCAATCATGTGCACAAGCTCGCCCGCATTCATGTCCACGGACTGCGCGACCATCATGAGCAGGATGGCGTACTGGCAGACGTTCCAGTTGTTAGCAGCTAGCACGTCCTGGCTGCGCTGGTTGAGCAGCATGTTAAGGGTGGGGCGGTCCTCGCCGGGCTCTTGGGTCACGTTGTAGGTGACCGAGTAGGCGCAGGGGTAGAGGTTCATCTCGCTAAGGTCTGCAAAGACGTAGGTGTTGGTCATGATGCGGCGCGAGTACGGGGTCTCCTTAAGGTCGTACAGCACCTTGTCCATCTGATCGAAGTCGCCCTGGGGATAGTGGCTCTTGACGCCGATCTGGTAGCCGTAAGCCTTGCCAATGGAGCCCGTTTCGTCTGCCCACTCGTCCCAGATGTGGCTTTTAAGGTCGGCGATGTTGTTGGACTTCTTTTGGTAGATCCACAAGACCTCGTCCATGGCCGACTTCAGGGCCGTGCGGCGCAGCGTGAGGGCCGGGAACTCCTCTTTTAGGTTGTAGCGGTTGCAGACGCCAAAGCGCTTGATGGTGTAGGCGGGGGTACCGTCCTCCCAGCGGGGGCGCACCTTCTGGCCCTCGGTGGTGGTGCCGTTATCGATGATGTCCTGGCACATGGAGCAGAAGATGTCGTCTGCTTTACTCATGGCTTCTCCTTTTGGCTGTTGTGTTGCGGTGGCGAGAAGTTCGCGCGTCTCTCGGCTTAAAGATGCTCTTCCTCGAAGAACTGGTCCCAAAACAGGCCCAGGCGCATGGCGGCGTCGTGGTCGGCGGCCAGCCACTCGACGCTGAGAAGATCGTTCTTCGAGAGCCAGCGAAGCTCGGCGTGCTCGCGCGCGACGGGCTCGGCGCCGGGGGCCAGGGTGCACACAAAGAGGTCCATCGAAAGGTGGAACTCGGGGTAGTCGCACTCGATGGTGTCGAAGGGCAAGATCATCTGCAGCTTGCAGCCCAGCTCCTCGTCGATCTCGCGGCGCAGGGCGTCCTCGGGCGTCTCGCCCTCCTCGACCTTGCCGCCGGGAAACTCCCAGGCGGCGCTGGTCTCGACGTCGGCGCGCTTGGCAGCCAAAAGGCACTTGTCTTTCTCGATGGCGGCGGCCGCCACGTGGATGGTGGGTAAAGACATGGGACCCTACTTTCCTTGGAGCTTGACGCTTGCGTACACGGTGCCGTCTTTTGCGGCGAGCTCGACGGTGTGGCCGCCCTCGCACGTAAAGACGCGCGGCACAATGGTGTCGCCCAGGCGAGCCATGTTGCGGTACTGGACGCTCAGGACGTCTAGGGGCGCGGCGAGACCCAGCTCGTGCAGGGCCTCGACCGCCATCATGACGTACTGGGCGTTGTTGACATGTTGGTTGGTGTCCAGGTGCTGCTCGCTCACGGTGATGGGGGAGGCCTGGGCGGCGTTGCCGGCACCGGCAAGCTTGCGCTCCATCTGGCCCATCTGGGTACGCGGCGTGTCCTCGATATAGAACTGCTGCGACTCTGGGATGCGGCTTACCTTTTGCTCGCGCAGGTTGTACAAAAACCACTGTGAGTCTGCCGTGACCAGGCGCTCGCCCTTCTCGTCCACAATCTGGAAGTTGCGCAGGGCATGCAGGCGCTTCATCTCGTAGCACCAGGTAGAGACACGGATTTTCTCGCCAAAGAGAGGGAGACGCGAGACCTCGATGCGCCAGTTGGCCAAGATCCAGCCCAGGCCCTCTTCTTTAAGACGCATGATGCCTTCGCCCAGGTCCTCGCAATGGAAGGTGGAGCAATCCTGCAGGTAATCGATCATAGAGACCAGCGACAGGCGGCCGTTCTCGTCGCATTCGCTGTAACGCACGCGGCTATCGAATGAGTACATGTGACACCAAACCTTTCTGATGCCTTTGACCTTAGCAGCTTGCGGGTGGGCACGGGGCCGTTAGAATGACTTTTGGAGAATGTCTTCAAAGATGGGGGAGCGCCATGGGCGATATCAGATTTGCAACTATCGGCACGAGCAAGATCTGCGAGCAGTTCATCGCTGCGCTGGGTGATGTTGCCGGGGCACGCCTGGTTGGGTGCTACTCGCGCGACGCGCAGAAGGCCCGTGCATTTGCCGAGAAACACGAGGCCCCGCTGGCCTTCTCGTCGCTGGCCGAGCTTGGGGCTTGCGGCGAGGTGGACGCGGTCTACATCGCGTCTCCCAACGCGCTTCACGCGGAGCAGGCGCTGGAGCTTATCGCCGCGGGCAAGCACGTGTTGGTCGAGAAGTCCTTCGCGTCCAACGAGGCCGAGGCGGCCCGTGTCTTCGACGCTGCCCGTGAGCAGGGCGTCGTTGCTCTCGAGGCCATGCGCAACCTCCACGTGCCCACCTTCCGTGCGATTCGCGACGAGGTGCCCGCGCTTGGCGAGGTGAGCTTCGCGACCTTCTCGTTTGCCAAGGTGACCTCGCGCATCGCCCAGCTTAAGGCCGGCGAGAAGGTCAACATCTTTGACCCCGCGATGTCGGCCGGCGCACTGATGGACATGGGCGTCTATACCGTGGCGCCCGCCGTCGCGCTGTTTGGCGTGCCCGGCGTGGTGCGTGCCCTGGGCCGCACGGTTGCCGTGCCGGGTGCCGCCGAGGGCTATCCGTACGGCCGCATCGACCTCTCTGGCAGTATGCTGCTTGGGTACGGCGACAAGGTCGTGACGCTGTTCTGGGGCAAGACCGCCGACGACAAGCTGAGCTGCGAGATCGCGGGCGACGCCGGGACGCTGGTGTTTGACCAGGTGTCGTGCCCGTCTCGTCCCCGTGTGTACGAC
>CAVDXJ010000064.1:0-7581 GCA_963612765.1 Oscillospiraceae bacterium | reverse complement strand
AACGACATCGCGCGCGTGGTCAAGGCGGCCGACCGCCTGCACAACCTGCGCTGCGCCGTCCTGGCCCCCGAGGACTTCAAGCGCCGCTACGTGCTCGAGACCCTCGACTGGTACCTGGACTTCTCGCCAGAAATCGCGCCGGCCTTGCGCGACCTCACCAAGACCATGGAGCACCGCATCGCCGAGCTGTCCCTCGATTACGGCGCGGTCGACGACTGGGGCGCCGTCGGGAAGTAGGCCGCACCGGTTGCGTGGGCCGAGCGGGGCGCCCCGTCGCCCGGCTCGTCCGGGCGACGCTAAAAGCCGAGCTCGTCCTTCTCCGTGCGGTAAAAGCTGCTAAAATTATTCTTCTGGCTCAACAGAAGAAAGGGGACGCCATGTCCGAGAAGACCCCCAAGAGCTTTACCCGCCGCACGTTCTTGACCGCGGGAGGCTTCTTCATCACCTCCATGGCGCTTCCTGTTGTCAACCAGGCCCAGGTAGACGAGAAGAACGCGACGGGCCAAGCGGGCGGCTTGGGCTTGCCGCAGGCCTTTGAGCCCACCATCGCCTATGCCAAGGACTCCGAGACCACCTTTGAGGTCGCCGTCACCACCGAGTCCACCATCGTCTTCAAGATCGTCGACGTCGCCGAGCTTGCCTCGGCCGACTCGGCCAAGGACCTGCCCATTGTCGCGGGTGCCAAGGTCAGCTGCTACGACGCGGCCAGCAATAAGACCTACGAGGCCACCTCTGACGAGCACGGCTTTGCCTACGTCGACATCGCCGAGGGCACCAAGAGAAACGACGACCCCCTTAGGCCTGCGTACTCGGCCAACCTGACGGTCAGCGTGAGCATCGCGAACCACCGCGACGTCACGCTTCTTCGCCTGCGCGTCCAGGGGGCCACGCTCTACTGCCTGCCGTCTCCCACCAAGAAGGACGAGACCGCCTATTTTCGCGCCATCGGCTTCAACGGCGACGATATCCAGTATTCCAAGACGTCCTTCCTCCACGCGGCGACAAACGACGGCGAGCACACCCTCTCGGCCCAGGTGTACCTCAAGGACGGCAAGGTAGACGGCACTGTTGTGCACTTCTACCGCTGGCGCTCCTCGGCCAAGGCCTTTCCCGGCGCCGGCGGCGAGGGCGTCAAGACCGTGGGCACCGTCAATCTCGACGCCTCTAAGGCCGTCTCTTCCAACGCGGCCGACGCCAACGTCTATAAGGCCGAGCTCAAGGGACGTTTCCTTCTCAACGGCTACGGCGATGCCTTCGAGACCGGCGATCGCCTGGTCGTGGGCGTGACCCACGATAACCGCGAGTATCTTGTGGTCACTTTGGCCGAGTTCAAGAAGGCCCCCTTCGACAACACCGGCACGGGCAACCTCGACACGCTGCCCGGCCTGTCCTTGATCGGCAGCAACGGCTTCAAGGTCCCCGATAAGGTCCCCATCCTGGGCGGCGACACCTTTAGCTGGTGGCAGCCGACCCAGCTCTTCTCGTTCAACTGGTCGCCTTTTGGCTACATCAGGCTGAGCGTGACCCTCGGTGCCACCGGCGTGTCCACCGATGACAACCCCTTCAACCTCAGCGGCTGGAAGTCTTATTCCTTCGAGAGCGCCAAGGCCGAGTACGAGTACCAGCGCCAGGTCATGGAGAAGCGCGTCAACAATGTCCTGGCAATGGACAAGCAGATGACCTCGCCCGAGGCCAAGGGCATGTCGAAGTACTTCAACGCAGACATCTTGCCTAAGTTCACGGTGGGCTTCGGCGTCACCGTCTATGTCGACGCGGCCTACGATTGGTTGGACACCAAGGCATGGAGGGTTGGCCTGGGCGGCGCGATCTCGCTCATGGGTGAGGCCCTCTACGACATCCAGATGATGATCGGTCCCGTCCCCGTCTTTGTGTCCTTCTCGCTTGGCCTGGCCTTTACCCTGGCCACCAAGGTGGGAGGCGTCACCTACTGGCCCGACGGAGACGACGCCTTTACGGATAAAATCTCGAAGTTCTTTGGCGGCATGACGCTTGACTGGAAGAATACACAGACCGCTTTCACCATCGCCTTTAGCGTGAGCCTGAGCGGCGGCGTGGGCGTGGCCGGCGTGGCCACCTTTGGCCTGCGCTACGCGGCGAGCCTCACGATCTACATCAGCTTCTACGAGGAGGCCAAGGGCATCGCCAGCGGCACCAACACCTACCCGCACACGATGGTGCTGATGGACATGTCGCTTTCCGTCGCGGTCCAGTTCCTGCTGTTCAAGTACAACAAGACCCTGTGGACGCTCGAGGGAGCAGACCGCAAGCTCTACGACAGCTGGAAGAGCGAGGCCAAGGCCGCGAGCATCGAGGATGCCGCCATAGCCGCGCTGGCCGACGACTCGGTGCCCGACGACGGCAGCTCCGGCGATGTCGTGGTGGACAAGGACGGCAACTACTACGTGTCGCTCGAGGTCTTGGCCAAGAACGCCAAGGAGGTCACGGCCGACGAGCTCAAGGCCACCCGCGAGTTTGGTACCAACACGGCCTCAACGCCTAAGGTGGCCGCGGTGTCCGAGGCGGGCGAGGCGCAGATAGCCGCTTTGGACGCCGACGGCGTCTCTGACGAGGGGAGCACAGAGTACGTCTACCCCGACACCGGCATCACCGTCGACGAGGACAGCTACGCCAGCGAGAAGTTCATTTCGGGCGACGAGGCGATCTCGAGCATCGCGGGCATCGCCGACGACGGCGGCGTCGCGGCCAACTCCGGCAAGATCTTGAGCAACGTCTTTAGCGACGGCCGACCCCAGTTCGTCATGCTCGACGGTGTTCTCACCATGTTCAGGATCGCTTCGGTCAACTGCAACGGCCAGATGCGCACGCGCCTGGTTGTCCAGCGCAAGCAGGACGGCAAGTGGACCCAGCCCGCCCCGGTCGACTTCGTGACGGACCTGGCCAACGCAGGCCGAGACGACCTCTACGACTACGACTTCGATATCGCCCCGGCCCCGCTTTCTGTGGTGAGCAACGACGCGGGCGGCAGCACGCTCAAGCAGACCGATGTGGTCATCCTGCTTTTCTCGGGCACCCGTGACATGACCGATGTCGCCAACGACCCGGCCTCGAGGCTCGTGGCTTCCTCGGGCCAGCATGTCTCGACGGTGCTCGACTACGGCAAGGGCACAGACGGCTTTAGCGTGAAGAACTCCCGCTCGTGGCGCACCTTTGCCGACAAGCACGAGTACGGTAACAACCAGATCTTTGCCTACATGCCCTGCGTCAGCATCGAGGCCACGCCATCGCTGGGCAGCTGCGCCGTCTTTGT
Organism: Oscillospiraceae bacterium; assembly: GCA_963612765.1. Lineage (GTDB taxonomy): Bacteria > Actinomycetota > Coriobacteriia > Coriobacteriales > Atopobiaceae > Paratractidigestivibacter. The sequence goes on along the minus strand of CAVDXJ010000064.1, from coordinate 4,292 downwards.
CACGTGCTCTTACGCCTACAAGCACCTGGACAAGGAGAAGGAGGACAAGGCGCACATCCTCACCAGCGCCGTTCCCGCGAAGATCGCCTATGCCGCCACGTTCTTCCTGGCGATGTTCCGCGATACCTCGGCGACGCTCTATTCGGCCATGAACGAGGTCACGGGCGGCGTCTTCGAGGGCTTCGACGGCGAGGTCGTCTCTCTTAGCGAAGGCCCCGTCATTGTTAAGTCAATTGGGGAGGTCCTTAGCGGTGAATATGAGTTCAGCGCCTTCCTGGGCTTCCAGACCAGGTACAAGAACAGTGCCGGCAAGCAGGAGCAGGCCTCTGGCGTGTTCAGGCTCAAGGCCCACGCCACGGGCGTTGCGGAGGCTATGAGAAACTCCTCGCTCGAGTGCGAGCCGAGCATCTTCTTTAAGCCGTCCGCAAGCGTAAGGAAGCTGGTGCCGTGGCCCAAGCACGACGCCATGATCGCCATCAAGCAACAGGCCGACGCCAAGGGCCAGATGAACAATGTGGCCTACAGCGTTACGTTTGACTTGAATGGCCAGGGCGGTGACTTCCCCGATGGTACCCAGATCGGGCCCTCGACTGGTATCCCGATGGACTTCATGGTCACCGACAACGGCATGACCCTTCTCTACGCCGACAACCAGAACGCCAAGAACAAGTTCAAGCGCGACGCCAACGGCAACCCGGTCTTGGGCAACGACGGTCTTCCCGTTACCGAGGCGGCCCAGGGCAACTTCTACCGTATCATGGCGATGAAGGTCATCAAGGACGGCGAGAAGGTCGCGCTTTCCAAGCCCTTCCCGGCGTGCACGCTCAACCACGCCATCGACAGCGTCGCTGCGGTCGCGACCGAAAAAGAGGCGACCGACATTGTGGCGCTCGAGATCGCGGACATCAACAAGAGCCAGGCCAACTACTGGGAGATCAACGTCCCGTGCATCGCGTGCGCGACGCCGATCGACATCGTGGCCAACAACGGCATGGTCATTCCCGGCAAGAGCTGCACCTTCGAGATCGGGCTGAGAAACGACGGCAACACCATCCTGCGCGGTACCGAGCTTACATTGGTCGACGGCGAGACGGGCGCCGTGCTATACGACAACCTGACGGTCAAGTTCAGCGCCGACACCGTGGTGGCCTCCTCTGACATGAGGGCCGCTACCAACGATGCCGCCGGAACCGAGGAGGTCAAGTTCGAGACGGGCTACGAGGCCCTGGGCGACCACATCCTGGCCAAGAACGGCGGCCGCGATGTCTTGGCCCCCGGCCGCTTTGCCCGCGTCAAGGCCGAGATCACGGTGCCGACAACCTGGAAGAACAAGCACAAGATCGTGGTCAAGACCTCCAAGCTGTCCTACATCGACCCGATCTCCAGTGAAGAGAAGACCACGGCGAGCCTGGCTTCCCTGGACGAGAAGACCGGCTCTTACAGCTTTGTGTCGGGCATCGCCGGCTTGGGCGACTCCGACAACGAGGTGCGCTTTGGTAAGCAGGGTGACGACGCCTACGTCAACGTCACGCTGGGCTCGGCCACGGGTTCTGCCGAGAATCTTGGGTACTCCGAGGCCGTCGAGCTGAGCGGCGAGGGCGGCAACGGCGGGGACGGCGACGAGGGCGGCAACGGCGGCAACGGCGGCTCCGGTAACGGTGGCTCCGGCAAGAAGGGGACGCCCGAGACGGGCGACGCCGCGATCGGTGGCATCGCCGGCGTGGCGGCCGCGGCCCTGGGCGCCATTGGCCTGGGTATGGCGGCCTACTCCAACCGCCGCGTCGCCGTCGAGCGCGAGGAGGCCGACTTCATCGAGGTCGACGCCACCGTCATCGACGACGAGGACGACGACCGCTAGTTCTTCTCGCCGCCAACTTCTTCAATTTCGGGGCTTGTCTGATATTTCGCTATCAGACAAGCCCCGTTTTAAGTGGGTATTCATCAGACAAGTCGCAAGTTTGAAGCTAGGGAGCCTCAAACCTATCAGACAAGTCCGATTTTTGAAGGAGGAGGCTACGCGTCCTTGCGGCGGCGCAGGTAGACGGCGCCTACGCAAAGGACGGCGCCACCGCCGAGGGCAACCGCGGCGACGCCCGCGCCCGCGGCCAAGCCGTCACCGGTGGCCGGCGTGCCGCCGCGCCCGGTGCGCGCGGAGCCGTCCGTCTCGCCCGCAGGCTTGGCGCTGTTCTCGTCGCTGCCCGAGCCGCCGTCTGTTGCAGAAATCGTGTCAAGAACGCTGATGGCGCCCGACTTCGCCGTTGTGCCGCTGGTCGTCGTCACGGCGGCGCTGAGCTTCGTGGCCGTCTTGGAACGGGGGACGCGCAGCTGCACGGTGTCGTCGGACCACGAGACGACCTCAACCTCGGCGTCCTGGGAAAGGCCGGAGATCGCGGCCGTGCCCTGCTCGTTGCCAAAGCCTATGCCGCTGAGCGCGCATAGGGCATAAGAGCTGTTTGCCGAGTCGATGCTGTAGGCGGCCGTGCCCACGTATGCCGTGCTCTTGTCGGCGGCAAGCGCGGCGTCGAATCGGCTCGCGTCGGGGCGGCCGCCGGTGGCGCAGAGGTTGGCCAGGGAGTTCGTGCTCACCGTGGTGCGGCGCAGGATGTTGGCCAGCTTGTGGGCGCGCACGGTCGCGGCAACGCCGCTGTACTGCGTACCCATGCGGTACGAGTAGACGCTGAGAAGACCCGAGATGGCCGGTGCCGCCATCGAGGTGCCGCTCATGTAGCCAAAGCTCCAGCACTGGTTGCCCAGGCCCACGGCGTCGATCCTAAGACTCGAGGAGCCGGCGAAATTCTCGGCGTCAAGGCAGACGGCGACCTTGATGTAGGCGCCTCCGTCGGTGTCGTAGTAGAGCTTGATGCCCCCGCCGCCTTTGCGGGCGGCCTCGTAGAGGTTAAGGGACAAGACGTGCCAGCTGCCGCTGTCGATGGTGCTCACGGTGCCGTTGTCGGCGGCCCAGGTGTTGTTTGACCCGGCTACCTCGAGCCAGGCTTTGCTCGTCGCGACGCCGGTGAGGTTCACGGACAGGCCCACCTCGCTCAGCTGCGAGAGGTCGGCGCTTCCCAAAGGCACGCTCAAGATGACGCGCGTCCTGGCGCTAAACTGATTGGACGATTTCGCGGCGTTGAGCTGGGTGGCATTGAGGCTCATGCTGCCGCCTTGCGAGTCGAAGCTCACGGCCGAGTCCACGGTGGGCGAAAGGGCGTTGCCCGTGGGGCCTTGGGCCTTCAGGGCGGATGAGCCGGTAAAGGTCTCGTAGACGGCGTGGTTCATGATGGCGGGCAGGTACTGGGTGTGCTTGGACGTCTTGATGGTCGACAGGATGCCGCCGCCGGGCGCGTAGAGCGTGGTCGTGGTCTTGCCGTGGTTGGAGAAGCTCGAGGCCAGGCCGTCCACGTTGCTCGAGTTCACCGTGATGACGGAGGGGTCGAGGTAGCTCAAGGTGCTCGTGGTGCCGTATTTGTCCAGGTCGATGCTGTCGTTGCCCGATGCATACACCGTTATAACGCCGTACTTGTTGGCAAGGTCGGTGATGGCCAGGCGGATCGAAGCCTGGGTCGAGGCGTTCGACGCCGTCCACGAGCAGTTGATCACGCGCAGGTCGACGCCCGCCTGGACGACCTTGGTGAGGTACTTGAAGCCGGCATAGATCGCCGAGGTGCTAAACTTGTTGTCCTTGGTGCCCCTGACGGCGATGAGCTTGGCGCCGTTCGCGATGCCCGAGGTGCCTATACCGTTGTTCTGGGCTGCGGCAATGCCCGCGACGTGGGTTCCGTGGCCGAGCGTGTCCATGGGGTCGGTGGCGTTCTCGCCCTCGACGGCGTTGAAGCCGTACTTGCCGCCGCCGGTTTTTGCAAGGTAGGGGGTCATGTCGAAGAAGACTGACTTGAGGTCGGGGTGGTTGTAGTCGACGCCGGTGTCAAAGATGGCGATGACGCCCGCCGAGTTTGCCGCGCCCGAGTTGAAGGACGACTCGCCCAGGCTGGCGTTGTTGGCCAGGCCCTTGAAGCACAGGGTCTTGACGTCGAAGCCCCACTGCAGCGAGGTCGCGGAGTAGCCGCTGGTGGCGGTGATGTCGGTTGGCGCGGATGCCGGGGTGAACGAGGCGGGCTTCGCGGCGGTGGAGCCGTCGGCGCTGAGAAGGGCGGGCTCGTCGGCGTCGCCGGTCGCCGCGGTGTCGCCGTTGCTGGCCTGGGCCTCGACATCCTTCTCGTCGTCTGTTTGGGCGTCGTTTGCGTCCTCGTCCGTGGGGACCTGCTCGTCCTCGCCCGTCTGGGTCTCGGTGTTGG
>CAVDXJ010000063.1:0-7705 GCA_963612765.1 Oscillospiraceae bacterium | reverse complement strand
TTCTTGCACTTACGACGGTACAAAACCTCGCACAGCACGTTGAGGCCAACGATGATCGCCAGCACGATGGCGGCCACAGCCGTCAGGCCAACGCGGGCCAGGTCAGCCTTCTGCATACCGCTGCTGCCGCCCGAGACAAACGTGCTGCCATGCATGGCGCCGTTCATCGAGTGGCTGTTGGCCATGGTGTAGAGCAGGTGGTGCAGAGACTCGCGGGCGTATTTGTACGAAACCGCGTCGGTCGAGTCAAAGGCCCACATATCGGACTGGTCGTTGGTAGTGAGCTTGGCGTCAGCGCCGGCCTCGATCATCTGCTCGGCACCCATGAACTTGCCCATGTCAGCGTTGTCGGTGATGATCCAGCCGTTGAAGCCCCACTCGTTGCGCACGATGCCCGTGATCAGGTTGTACGAGCCGCCGGCCCAAGTGGCGCCCACGCGGTTGAACGAGGTCATGAGGCCCTGGCAGGCGCGGATGGTGGTCGTCGCGTTCTCGTAGGTGCCATCGTCGTTTTGCTTGACGTAGTTGAGCTCGACGTCGCCCACCTTCATGCACATCTCAAAGGGCTCGAGGTACAGCTCGCGGGCGGCCTGCTCGTTAAGCCACGTTGCCATCGACCACTCGCCGCGGTCGCCGCGGTGGTTCTCCTGATCGTTGAAGGCAAAGTGCTTCATCATCGTGTAGACGCCCTTCTCGGCGGCACCCTTGACCTCAAGGGAAGCCATTGCGCCAGAGAGATAGGGGTCCTCGGAGAAGTACTCGCCGTTGCGGCCAGAGTAGGGGCAGCGGTGGATGTTCATGGCGGGCGCGTACCAGCCGGTGGCGCCGCCGAGCAGGGACTCGTTACCGATCATGTTGCCCAGGCGGTAGGCGATGTCCTGGTTCCAGGTCTGCGCCACGGTCATGGGGTTGCAGAAGGTCATGCCCGTGCCGCCCCAGCTCCAGCCCGAGGTGGAGTCGGCGTCGGTGCCGGCAGGCTTGCCAACAGAGGCCACGTAATCGGTGCCGTAGCCCGCGCGGGCAACCATGAGGTTGTAGTCGTCGGGGGTCAGCTGGTCGAGAAGGTCGCTCCACTTCTCGTCGTCGTAGTCAAGGCCGCGCAGGTCAATGAGGGAGAGGCCGTTGTTGGCGCCATAGACCAGCTCGCCGTCCCAGGCGGTGACGTTGGGGTTGCCCGAGTCGGTGGAGTCAAGCTTGCCCAGAAGCTCGGCCGAGGCGACCTTGCCCCAGGTGTAGCTCACGCCGTCCGTGCCGTTGATCTCGTTGCCCCAGGTAGAGACCTGGGTGGTGGGGGTGCCGTCGTGCGTGGGGAAGGTGCCCGTCCAGTCGGCGCGGGTGAGGTAGGTCACGTCGCCCGCGGCGTCGTCCAGCTGGTTGGTCACCTCGACGCCGGTCAGGGAATCGGTGGAGTAGGTGGTGGTGTCAACCGTAGTGTTGGCGGGAACGTAGGTGTCTACCAGCCCCTTCTCGGCGGTAACGCTGGCGCCCTTGGCAGCCAGGACCTGCTTGGCGGCCTCGTGAGCGTTGGCGGCGGCGGTCACGTAGTAGGTGCCCGCGTCCAGGATGTAGGTCTTGGCGCCGTTGCGGTCGTAAGAGGCCAGCTGCGATTCGTCGAAGGTCACGGTCACGGTCTGGGACTCGCCGGGCTCAAGCAGCTTGGTCTTGGTATAGCCCACCAGCTGCACGGCGCTCTTCTCGACGCCGTTGGCCTTGTCGTAATCGGTGTAGGGGCTCTGGGCATAGAGCTCCACGACCTCCTTACCGGCCACGTCGCCGGTGTTGGTCACGGTGACGGTCGCGGTACAGGTCTTGCCCGACCAGCTGGTGGAAAAGCCCGACCACTCAAAGGTGGTGTAGCTAAGGCCGTAGCCAAAGGGATAGCAGACCTCGTCGTCATAGTTGAAGTCGGCGGCGTTGCCCTGGCCCAAGACGACGTCCTCGTAGCGGGTCTCGTAGTAACGGTAACCCACGTAGATGCCCTCTTCGTAGGACACGTAGTTGTACTTGGTCAGGTTGCCGGACTCGTCCAGGTACTGGTAGTCGCCAAAGTTCTGGGCGGCCGGGCTGGCGCTGGCGTCGGCGGCGTAGGTGTCCACGGTGCGACCCGAGGGGTTGACCTCGCCGCTCAGGATGCGGCCCAGCGACTCGGCGCCGTAGGTGCCGGTGGAGGGCACGACCAGGACAGACTTGATGTTGGGGAACTGCTCAAGCCAGTCCAGCTCGACCGCGGCGTTGGAGTTGATGACCAACACGGTGTTGTCAAAGTTGTCGTTTAGATACTGCAGGATCTCAAGCTCGGTCGAGTCGGGCTCAAGGTAGCTCTTGGCCTTGTCCTCGTCGGTGGATGCATGGTTGTACATCGAGCGCGGCATATCGCGGCCCTCGCCGGCCACGCGCTTCATGATGAAGACCGGGGTCGTGCCCTGCATCGAGTCAAGCACGTTGGCGTCGCGCATGACCGAGAGGGGCACCTCGTTGATCGAGAAGTCCTCGTCCTCGCCATAGGTCACAGAACCCACGCCCATGACGTAGTCCTTGCCCTTACCGTTGCAGTAGAAGTCCATGAGGGTCGAGTTGACCGAGAAGCCCGCGTCTTCCATGGCGGGGCTCAGGGCGTCGGTAGAGTTGACGTCGATGCCCAGAGTGGACTCGAGCATGGTCTTGTTGCGCACGCCAAAACTGCGGGAGTTGCCGCTCACAAACGAGAGCGTGGTGCCCTTCTCCAGAGGAAGCGACTGCTCGTTCTTGAGAAGGACGTAGCCCTCGCCCGAGATGTCCTCGTCCAGGGTCTTCTCGGCATCGGCGATGGAACCCATGTCGTAGTCGGCCTTGTTGTAGGTAAGGTCAAGGTTGCCGGTGTCGACGTTGTCGTTGTTCCAGCTTTGCTCGACGCCAAAGTACGAGTTGATGATCTGGTTGAACTTGGGAAGCACGGTCTGGGCGGCGTAGATGACGCCCACCATGGCCACGGCCAGAACGACCGAGACCACGATGCCCACGATGCGCAGGGCGCCGCGCTTCTTCTTTGCGCCCGTGGGCGCGTTAGTGCTGGGGGAAGCCATAGGTGAAACTCCGTTTCACGGGGGTGTAGCAGGGAGAAGGCCGGGTCGCCCGGGGAGGCGGGGCGACCCGGCAGGAAGGGTCGAAACCCGGAGATTACCAGGGCATCTTCTTGGAGGCGATGCTCAGGTCCTCGTTCTCGGCAAAGGTGGCGGTGCCGGTCACCACGGTCAGGGTCTGGTAGCTGGTGCCAAAGACCTTGTTGTAGGCGGAAATGAAGTCGGCCACGGGGATACGGTGCGTGTAGACCGTGTAGAACAGGCCCGAGCCGTAGCCCACGTCGGGCTGGCCCCAGTCGTAGTAGATCGCGGACTGCTTGTAGGTGATGACGCCGTTCTCGATGGTTGCGCCAACAGCCGCGCCGGCCTCGTTCTTGATGGTGAGCTCGGCGGCAGAGCCGTCGCCCGCAAGCTCCCAGGTGCCGTGGCTCGAGGTGGCGTTGATGCCGTTGAGACGGGCATCGCCGTTGCAGTACAGGGCCAGGGGCACGGTGTCGTCCTGGACGAAGGAGAACTTGTAGCTGTCCTGGGCCTCGCCCTTGACCAGCACCTCGTCGCTCCAAGAGGCCTCGATGGCGTAGTCCTCGTAGCGGGTAACGGCGACCTCATCGCCAGGCTGCATGACGGTGCCAAAGACGCTCCAGCCCTCGAAGACCTGGAACTTGCCGGAGTAGGGGCACTCGGGCAGGGTGATGGTGTCGGCGGGGTGGATGTCCTGGGAGGCGGGGTCAGAGCCGGTGACCTTGTCGTTGGACGCCGCGTAAGTGAGCTTGTACGTGGGCTGCTCGGGCACGCTGTAGTTCTTCTTCATCGCGGAGTTGGCGGCCGAGACAAGCTCGTACTTAGACAGGACGCCCTCGGCAGTGCGGGGCCCAAGCATACAGGCGGTCTCGTAGATCCAGTGGTAGACGCCGTCCTTCTCGGTGACCTCAAGGGCGGTGCCGTCTTCCAAGGTCATGGCCAGGCCACTCTTGTCGTCGTAGGTCCACTTACCTGCGGTGTTCGCGACGCCCAGGGTGCTGACGGCCATGTTAAAGGTGCCGTCCTCGTAGAAGCTGGTGACCACGCTGGCCGGGAAGAACTCGACGGTGGTGTCGACAACGCAGTTGCCGGTGACCATGGCGGTGCGGGTCTCGCCGGCAGAGGCGCCGGCCTCGGTGCCCAGCTTGTAGTCGTGCGTCAGGCCGTTGATGGTAAGCGAGTTGGCCTGGACATATAGAATGCGGTGCACGACGTTGTACACGGCGTCCTGGATCACCGGGTCAGAAGCGTAGTCGTCCTGCATGAGCAGCTCATCGGTGTTCTTGTAGCCGGCGCCGCCCAGCCAGCAGTGGGTGCCGTTAAGGATGCCGTCAACGGTGTCCATGAAGTCGGCCTCAAAGGCGTCGGTCAAGGTGATGCCGCGATAGCCCTGCTCGCCCTCGGCAAACTGCTGGAGAAGCGCGGGGTTCGAGCCGGTCCACCACATACCCAGGCGGTTGAAGCCGCTCATGAGGCCGTTGGCGTGGCCGTCGACCATGGCCATGGCGAAGGGCTTGAGGTAAATCTCGCGCAGGGCCTGCTCGTTGGACCAAGAAGGAACGCCGTGACGGAACTGCTCCTGGTCGTTGGCGGCAAAGTGCTTCATGAAGCAGACGCCGCCCTTCTCCACAAACGAGCCGACCTCATTGGCAATGGCGACGCCCGCCAGGTAAGGATCCTCGGAGTAGTACTCGTAGTTGCGGCCGGAGTAGGGCGAGCGGTGGTTGTTGCAGCTAAAACCATAAAGGCCCAGCTTCTTGTCCTCGACGGTAGAGGCGTGCAGCTCGTTCTCGCCGATCATGGCGCCCACCTTGGAAGAAAGCTCCTTGTTAAAGGCGGCGGTGCGCCAGGCGGTCATGGGGTACGGAATACCCGTGAGGCCCGAGATGGCAAAGGTGGTCGAACGGCCGTTGGAGCCGTCGGCGTTGGAACTCGTGGGCTTGCCGATGGCGGGCAGGGCAACCTCGGCGTCGTCGGCCAGAAGCGAGACCATCTCCTCGTAGGTAAGGGCCGAGAGGACCTTCTCCCAATCGGGATCGTCGTAGTCCTTGCCGTGCATGTCGACGAGCATCACGCCGCCGTCGGTCTTGCCAAACTCGTGGGTGGGAACGCTCGACGCGTCGCCCGAGCCAGCCTTGTAGGCAATGGGCTTGGCCATATCGGCAACCTCGTCGGTGTAGACCAGGTGAATGGCCTCTTTGGGAAGGGTGCCGACCCAGTTGGAACGCGTGGTCCAGACGATGCTGTTGCGCTCCTTCATGGTCGCGTTCTTGTTGGGATCCACGTCGTCAAAGAGGTTGGTGATGGTCTGGCCGCTGGGAGAGACGGAGAAGGCCTTGTCCTCGGTCGCGGGGTTGTCCCAGGTATAGACCAGCGAGGCGTCGCCTGCGGCGGTCATGCCATCGGCCACGGTCTTGCCCTTGACGGCCAGGATGTTGTTGATGGCCTCGTGAGAGCCGTTGCCCACGGTGAGGTAGTAGGCGCCGGCCTCGAGGATGTAGGTCTTGGCGGCGTTGCAGTCGTAGGCGGCCAGGTCGGACTTCTTGACGGTGAGCTTGACGTCGGCAGAAGAGCCAGCGGCGATGACGTCGGTCTTCTCGTATGCGACGAGCTGGACCGCGGGCTTCTCGACGCCGTTGGTCTCGTCGTAGGCGGTGTAGGGGGTCTGGGCATAGACGGTCACGGCGTTCTTGCCGTCCACCTTGCCGGTGTTGGTGACCTTGACGCTCACGTCGATGGTGTCGTCGTTCTCGACCGCGGTGAAGTTGGAATACCCGAAGGTGGTGTAGGACAGGCCGTAGCCAAAGGGGTAAGCGACGTAGGAGCTGTAGTCGAAGTCGCCCACGTTGGGGGTGCCCAGGACCTTGTCCTCGTAACGGGTCTCGTAGTAACGGTAGCCCACGTAGATGCCCTCGGCGTAGACATAGTTGCGGCGCCAGTGGCTGCCCTTGTCGTTGCTGGGCTTCCACTCGTCGATCTGGCGCTGGACCTCGGTGTCCTTGCCGTCAGAGAGCTGGGAAAGGTCGGCGTCGATGCCGCCGAAGTTGACCATGACGGGGTTGTCCTGGTTGTTCTTGTAGATGGAGTCCGGCATGCGGCCAGAGGGGTTGAAGTCGCCCTTAAGGACGCCGACCAGGGGGTCGATGGCCCAGTCGCGCTCGTGCTTGCTGAAGTAGGGGTCGTAGTAGCTGCCGCACCACACCAGGGCGTCGATGGCGTCTTGCCACTCGGCGTCCTTCCAGCTAATGGTGTTGGTGGTGTTGAACAGGACGATCATCTTAGAGAAGGTGCCGTCGCGGCGCATCTTGGCCACGGCGGTGAGCATGTCGTCCTCTTCCTTAGAGATCGCCAGGTAGTCGTTGTCTTTGTCCGAGCGGTTGTCGGAAGCCTCGCGGCCGCGGCGGCCCAGGACAACAACGGCCACGCCAGAGGCGCCGTTAAGGGCACCGGAGGCCTCGACGTCTGCCCAGGGGTTCTCGTTGACCAGCCAGTTGGTGACGTTGGTGGTGCCGTTGGCGTAGAACTCCCAGAGCTTGTCGTTGAAGGTAAAGCCAGCCTCTTTGAAGGCCTCGTCAAACATATCGATGTACTGAGGGCCGGCGTTGCCAAAGACGTTGATGGTGCCGTCGCTGGTGGACAGCGGCAGAGCGGCGGCCTCGTTCTTGAGCAGGACGGTGCCCTCGCCCACGAGCTGCTTGTACAGGTCGTGCTGGTCCTGCTGGAGCTTCTCCTCGCCGGACTGGCTGTACTCGTAGTCGCTCTTGTAGTACTGGGTGTCCTTCGAGAAGCCGGCGTAGGCGGTACCCGCCGACTTTGAGGAGCCGCTACCGGAGTTGCAGCCGGTAAGGCCCGCGAGGCCGGCCATGACGGCGGCCGCTGCGGTGCCCAGGACAAAGCTCCTGCGTGTTGCGTTGATTCTCATTGCTTAGTTCCTTCCCTTCCCATGGTCTCATGGATTGTGACGTTATTGCCCGGGTGGCTCTCTGGGCGAAAGCCGGCGGGAAGAGGAGCCGGCTTTCGTTGGGGAGACCGGAGGGCAACAAACAAACCTCCAGGTGAAACAATAGGGGTCGGGTTTGGGCGGTTTTCAGCCGCCGCACAAACTGCCAGACGTGTCGCGCATGGCGTCCACGCGTGCACGAGCGGCACGTTTTACGTCACAAGATGCATTTTTCGACCGCCCGCCAGCGGTAGCACATCGCCGGTGAACGGTGCGGCAGGCTTCTCACCGGGCACCAACGGGCAGAACATCAAACAAAAAAGACGATATTGGGAAGCCATTTCCGCACGATGGGCCGTAAGCGAATCGTACCGCCAAGAAACCCCAGTTGGCGGTCGGGCAATTTAGCGGTCTTCTCGCTCAATCACGAATTGGATTCCCAATATCGTCTTTTTCTTCTGCGCGGGCCCTCACAGGCCCGCGCGGCGCTACATCATGACGGCGTTTTTCTTAGAAAGGAAGTTCATGTAGGCCAGCTTGACGTCGGCCACCTTAGAGCGGCTGATGGGGATAAGCTCGTTGCCCACCTGCAGACCCTTCGAGCTCAACTGGTCCACGCGGGCGAAGTTCACGATAAAGCCCTTGTGCACGCGGCAAAAGCCCAGCGGCTCGAGCTTCTCGCCCA
>CAVDXJ010000062.1:0-7707 GCA_963612765.1 Oscillospiraceae bacterium | reverse complement strand
TGGTGTGCGCGTGATAAGCGCGGCCCAGGCGCGCAGCTTCCTGCGACGCCTGGGCGTTAAGGTCTACGTTGTCGTCCAACTGGACGTCATTGTCTGCCAAAAGAGAAAATCCTTACTCTTCGTTCTCTTCGATCTTGGGCTTAATGATACCGTACCCGCCGTTCTTGCGGTGGTAGATGACGTTGATGAGCCCGGTCGTGGCGTTGGTAAACACATAAAAATCGTGGCCGATGAGGTCGGTCTGGACCAGGGCCTCTTCCTCGGTCATGGGAACGAGGTCGATGACCTTCTCGCGTACCAGCTGGTCGTCCTCTTCCTCCTCGGGCGAAGGCTCGATGAGCTTGGCCAGGTCCTCTTGTGTGACAGGCACGGGGGCGGCGGCGTGGGCGTGCTGACGGCGGTCGACGATGCGGGTCTTGTACTTGCGCAGCTGGCGGGTGGCCTTCTCGGCGGCCTCGTCGATGGCGGCGTACATGTCGTCAGAGGATGCCTCGACGCGCACGACGTTGTCGCGCACATAGACGGTGACCTCGCAGGTCTTGCGGTCGGGGTTGGAGGGGTTCTTGTCCACGCGCAGGACGACGTCGCAGGTCATGGGTGAGATGTCGAAGACCTTAAGGGCATTGCCGACCTTGTTCTGGACATGCTCGCGCAGGGAATCAGAAACGCTTACCTTGCGACCGGAAATCTTGATGTCGACCATAACAACCTCCTTTGAAACGGGTACGCGCGAAAGCTGGCGGCCACGGCGGCGAGAAGACCTTCTCGCCGGCTTTCGCTGACTTTCGCGTTACACCCTTCTTACCCAATCGAAGACGGTTAGTGTCACCAGATTTGAATTAAGAGGCGGTCTGAATCTGCTGAGCGGTAGTGAGCGTGCCGATGCCGTCCACCCAGCGCGACTTGATGACCTCGAGCTGGCCGTTGGTCTGGACCGAATCGATAGCGCCCGAGACGGCCTGGGTGAGCGTCGTCTTGGTGGTGTCGACGGCGACCCCCAGGGCAACGGGGGTGTCCAGCACACCGGCGATCGTCACGCCATCGTAGCCCGCGGCCAGGTAGGCGCCGGGGTAGGCACCGCAGCACACGTACTCGACGGTGCCGGCCTCAAGGGCGGCGAAGGCCTCGTTGAGGTTGACGTAGGTGGAGTAGGTGGCGTCTGCCACGGCGGCGCTAATGGCCTTTTGCGAGGCCGAAGCAGCCTGGACGCCGATGGTCTTGCCCGAAAGCTGGGAGGTGCTGGTGACGCTGGCGCCGCCCTTCGAGAAGACGGCGATGCAGTCCTCGGCATAGTCGCCCAGAACCGAGCACGTACCGGCATCTGCGGCGGCGACGCCCATGACCACGTCGCAAGTGGTGCCCACGGCCGTGGTATCGCCCACCTCGACGAACTTGACGGTGAGGCCCATCTGCTCGGCCATGGCGTAGGCCACCTCGACGTCGACGCCCGAGAAGGACCCGCTGGTCTGCGGGATAGAGAAGGGCGCCGACTGCGAAGACCTGATGCCCACGGTCAAGACGCCGGGCACAAGAAGCTCGGAGGAGTCGACGGAGCTCGTGCGCTCGGCGGCGCGGGCTGCCGCGGCTTGGGCGTAGGTCGTATCGGTGCCCAGGAACGAAGGGGTGGGCACGGTGACGGGCCCGACCGAGCAGCCGGCGAGGGCGACGATTCCAAGGCCTGCAGCACAGGCGGCCAGGCGCGGGCGAAGACGGTTGGGCATGGCTCACTCCATATCAAGTCTTTAAGCGAATGGCGCGATCTAAACGCGTCGTTATAGGTAGTCTCACCCCAGCTGACCTGGTCTTTGCCCCCACACTCGCGCACTGGGGCCTTCGCCAAGAGACGCCGTGGCGCCCCCGACTTGCAACCCTCTCGCCCGCGGAGCGGTATGCTCCTCATGTATGACGGGCGGTGCGACTTACTTCTAGGACGAACCATGATCGCTCGACCGCGCACAGCCGAGCTTACGTGGATCCCTTTGGCCTCGTCTACCTTGGACTAAGGTCGGCGCGTGCCGACCCGCAACCACAGACCTGGAATGAGACTGGGGCGATTATACCCGCACGTTAAGGGGGTAGGTCGTTAAGCTCTGTTAATTTCTCGGTGCGCGGGGGATGGGGCAGGTGGACGGCGCCCCCTACCACACGCGGGCCAGGGCGCAGGCGGTGACGCTGGAGGCGCCGGCGGCCAGAAGAGTACGGGCAGCCTCGCGCACGCTCGAGCCGGTGGTCACCACGTCGTCAACGAGCAGCAGGTCAAGGCCGGTAACGCTTTGGATCGTGTGCATCGTGCCCGCAAGGTTCTCTTCTCGCTGGGTGCGACCGAGATCTCGCTGGTCCTTTGACGCGGCGCGGACCAAGACGTCATAGAGGGGAAGGCCCAGGGCGGGCGCAAGGTTTTGCGAGACGAGTTCCATGTGGTCGAAGCCACGGCGGCGATAGGCCTCGGCCGTGGCCGGGACAAAACAGACGGCGTCGAGGGCAGCAAGGTCTGTGCGAGGGAGACCGTCCGTCGCAGGCCAGGCGGCCGCTTCCTCCAGCGCGGTGAGCAGGGCCTGGGCGATGACCGGGGCAAGCCGCAGCTCGTGGGCGTCCTTGAGGCACGAGACCATCCTCGCGGGCGCGCCGTGGAATCCCATGGCGGCCACGCACGCGCGCGTCTCCCAATCCTTCTCGCATTCTGTGCACGTAAGGTGGCCAAAAGGAGCGCCGCATATGGGACAGGCCAGGCGCTGCTCGATCCAAGGAAGGGTTTCTCGGCAGTCGTCGCACAACAGGTCGCCGGGCTGATCGCACAGGACGCAGCGCGTGGGCCACATGAGCTCCAAAAACGCGTCGGCGGCGCCCGCGGCAAACCTGGACGCGCGGCCACCCTGGGCAAAAATCGGCATACGACCCCCTCTCGTGCGCGATGGATGGGGGTCGGGTTGGTGAGGGTTAGCTTACCCGAGGTGCAGGGCTCTCATACGCACGAAAGTCGGGACGTAAAACAAAAAAAGCGACAAATGTGCCTCCAAAATCGTTTTGGTTGGGTATCACCAAAATCAGCAACTCATTTACCTGCGTAAACGTAAATGTAAAAGGCTGGGATACTCGACCAGCCGGGTTTTGGAGGCACATTTGTCGCGTTTTTGAATTTGGAGAGAGCGTCAGACGCCAAAAAAGCCGCGGGCGTTGGCCCAAAGGGCATCGTAGGTCTGCGTCGCAGAGGCCACGCCGGCTTCCTCGCGCACCTGGGCGAGAAGGGCGGCGGTGAAGCCGCACATCGCGGGTTCGCAGGGACGGCCGCGCAAGGGTTCGGGCGCCATGTAGGGGAAATCGGTCTCGAGCAGAAGTCTGTTAGTCGGGCATGCGGCCGCGGCGGCGCGGATATCGTCCGAGCGCTTGAAGGTAGCCGCCCCGCCAAACGCGATGTGGCAACCAAGCTCGACGAAAGGCGCCATGACCTCGGGACCCGAAGTAAAGCAATGCAGGTCGCAGCCGGTAGCGGGCACGCCTTCTTCTTGCAGGATACGAACGGCGTCTGCGTGCGCTTGGGCCGCCGCGTCATCGTTGGCATCGCGAATGTGCAGCTCAACGGGCAGGTCGAGCTCGTGGGCCAGACGCAGCTGCCGCCGGAAGGCCACCTCTTGAACGGCCGGGTCAACCTCGTTGTAGGGGCCGTAGTCCAGGCCGATCTCACCCACACCAAGACAGGTCGGCGAGGCCAAAAGCTCGCGCGTCACGGCCTCGGCCGCGTCGTCGAAGCCCACCGCCCCGTAAGGGTGAGCGCCGGCAACAAGGTAAACGCTGTCGAGAAGCCCCGGCGCGTCGTAGCCGTCAAACGCGGGCGGCACCAGGCCGAACTCGGCCGCAGCGACAAGGAGTCCCGCCGCCTCGGCGCGCTGCTCTTCTAACCAGGCCAAGAGCTCGGCTGCACTCCCCCACTTGCCCGGGATCTCTTCGACGGTATCCACCGGGCACACCATCAAACAAACCCCAGCTAAAGCGGCACGCGCAAGTACCGCCGCCGGGTCCTCGACGCCGCGACTCGTCAGGTGTCCGTGGCTATCGGCCAAAGGAGCCAGCGGCGCGGGCATAGGCTTTTCGCGCCCACGTTTATCGGCAAAAAGGCAGCCGCCCGGGGTCACGCCCAGGCGGCCAAAGAGAGTTTCTTGGTCCATCAAACGAATGCCCTTCTCAGCATCTAACGAGCGGCCGCGGCGGAAGCCAGCCAGCCACAAGCGACCAGGGCCGCCTCGAGGCGCACGAAATCCTCGGGAGCCAATCGCTCGGCGCGGGTCGTAGGCGCGATGTCGCAAGCAACAAAGGCCTGGTCAAGCACGTTTTTCTCAAAGCCCGACCCGGCCATGGAGTTGCGAATGGTCTTCCTGCGCTGCGCAAAGGCCGCATCGATCACCGCCGAGACAGACGCGATCTTCTCGTCGCTCAACGCCTCACCGGTAGCCGGGTCGACCATGGGCGCACGGTCCAGGCGAACCACGGCCGAGTCCACGTGCGGCGGCGGCATGAAGTTGCCGGGGCCCACCTCAAAGCGGCCAGCCGGGCGGGCCCGCAGGGCGAGCTTGGCCGTGTAGGCCCCGTAGGTCTTGGAGCCCGGAGCCGCGCAAATGCGGTCGGCCACCTCGGCCTGGACCATCACCGTGGCGGACCGCAGGCTGCGAAACTCGTCGAAGTTGCGCAAAATCAGCGTGGCCGCCACCTGGTACGGCAGGTTAGAGACAAACTTGGTGGGCTCGCCCACGCCCTCGCCGCGCACCAGGTTGGCCGGCCCCACGCGCAGGGCGTCGGCCATGGTGAGGAAGAACTTCTCGGAGTCCTGGGCACAGGTCTGGCCCAGCACGGGCTCGAGCTCACGGTCGGCCTCGATGGAGCACACGGCCGCCACGCGGGGCAGCATCGCCACCGTCAAGGTGCCGATGCCGGGGCCAACCTCAAGCACGACGTCGCTCTCGCCAAGGTCGGCCAGGTTCACGATACGCCCTATGACCTCGTCGTTTACCAGGAAGTTCTGGCCCAGGCGGTGCTTAGTCGCCAGGCCAAAGTCCTCCAGCACGGCGCGGGTCTCGCGCGGGTTGGCAAGCCTCGAGTACGTCACGCGCGCCTACTTCTTGTCGGTGGCCAGGCGGGGGAACAATGCGTCGCCCTTGGTCACTGGCACGCCGCCCGCAAGGCCGCCCCACTGGCAAACGCCGGCCAGGTCGCAGGTGTCGGCCTCGTCGGCCAAGGACATGCGGCTCAGGGCCTCGGCAGAGGTCGTGGGCATGAAGGGCGACAGCAGGTGAGCGCAGATGCGGATGGACTCGAGCAGGTTGACGATGATGTCTGCCAGCTCGCCCGCGCGGGCCTCGTCCTTGGCCACGGCCCAGGGGGCGGTGTCCTCGATGTAGTGGTTGGCGGCGTGAACCAGCTCCATGACGACGTCCTTGGCGCCCACGTAGTCCATCTTCTCCATGTGCTCGGCGTAGCGCTGCTCGATGCCGCAGGCCACGTCGCGCAGCGGGTTGGGCTTCTCGGCCCAGCCCTCGGCCAGCTCGGGCGTCTTGCCGTCGAAGTACTTGGCGCTCATGTTAAGCGAACGCGAAACCAGGTTGCCCCAGCTGTTGGCCAGATCTGCGTTGTAGACCTGCTCCATGCGCTCGAAGCTAATGGCCGAGTCCTCGCCGTGGGCGACGTCGGTCATGAAGTAGTAGCGGTAGCCCTCGACGCCCAGCAGGTCGACGACGTCCTGCGGCGCGATCGCGTTGCCGCGCGACTTGGACATCTTCTCGGCCTTGCCCGTCTCGGAGTTGCGCACGGTCAAGAAGCCGTGGGCAAAGACGTGCTCGGGCAGGGGCTCGCCGATGGCCATGAGCATGGCCGGCCAAATGACGCAGTGGAAGCGGATGATGTCCTTGCCCACCACGTGGTACTGGGCGGGCCAGCGGTGCGCGTACTCGGCGCGGGAGGCCTCGTCATCCAGGCTGTAACCCACGGCGGTCATGTAGTTGAGAAGGGCGTCGAACCACACGTAGGTCACGTGGCCGTCGTCGAAGGGCACGGGGATGCCCCAGTCAAAGCTCGTGCGCGAGACGGAGAGGTCGGTGAGGCCGCCCTCGACGAAGCTGCGGACCTCGTTCATGCGAAATGCCGGCTGGACAAAATCGGGGTGCTCGTCGTAGAGCTTGAGCAGACGGTCCTGGAAGGCGGAGAGCTTGAAGAAGTAGGACTCCTCCTGCACGCGCTCCAGCGGACGGCCGCAGTCGGGGCACAGGTGCTGGCCTTGGGTCTCGTGCTCCTCGTCGGACTTCTTGACCTGGTTCTCGGTGAAGTAGGTCTCCTCGGGCACGCAGTACCAACCATCGTAGCTGCCCTTATACAGGTAGCCGGACTCTTTCATGCGCTCCCACAGGTACTGCACGGCGTGGTGCTGGCGCGGCTCGGTAGTGCGAATGAAGTCGTCGTTGGAGATCTCGAGCTCTTCCCACAGGTTCTTGAACAGGGGCGCCTGCGAGTCGCACCAGGCCTGCGGGGTGTCGAAGCCGTGGGCCGTGGCGGCCTCGGCGACCTTCTCGCCGTGCTCGTCCATGCCGGTGAGGAACTTGACGTCGTAGCCGGCCGCGCGACGGAAGCGCGCCTGGACGTCGCACATCATGGTGCAGTAAGCGGTGCCCAGGTGAGGGGCGGCGTTGACGTAGTAGATGGGGGTCGTGATGTAGAACGACGGCTTGTCGGCGTTTGCCATGTTTGTACTCCTCATGACGGATGGATGGCAGGGATTGCAAATAACTGTACGATTGTAGCGCCGATTCAAGATTATGGGAAAGATGGCCGAGAAATGACGCTTACGCAGCTAAGGTACGTGATCGAGGTCGCCGAGGCCGGCTCGATGAGCGCCGCGGCGGCACGGCTCTTCATCGCACAGCCCAGCCTCTCGAAGGCCGTCGCCGAGCTTGAGGCCGAGATGGGCGTGCAGATCTTCGTGCGCGGCCCGCGCGGAGTGCGCGCCACCGACGAGGGAACGCGCTTCTTGTCCTACGCCCGCCAGGTCGTCGAGCAGGCCGACCTTCTTGAGAGCCAGTACCTGCACACCGAGGCCCCCAAACGCGTCTTTGCCGTGTCCAGCCAGCACTACGCCTTCGTGGTCAACGCCTTTGTCGAGCTGGTGCGCGAGCTGGGCCGCGACAAGTACGAGTTCTCTTTGCGAGAAGGCACCACGGCGGGCATCATCGAGGACGTTCGCACGCAGAGAAGCGAGGTGGGCGTCATCTACCGCAGCCACTTTAACCAGGAGGTTATTGGCGCCGCGGTGGCTCGCGCCGAGCTGCGCTTCGAGCCGCTGTTTGTGGCGGCGCCCCACGTTTTTGTGAGCCGCACGTCGCCCTTGGCCGGACGCGAGCGCGTGACGCTGGCAGACCTCGCGCCCTTCCCGCGACTGACCTACGACCAGGGAACGCAGAACTCGTTCTACTTCAGCGAGGAGCTGCACGCCGTCGAGCCCGCCGACAAGCAGATCGTGGTCACCGACCGCGCCACGCTCTTCAACCTGCTCATCGGCCTCGACGGCTACACCGTGAGCTCTGGCATCCTCAGCGAGGACCTGAACGGCACCGACATCGTCGCCGTCCCCCTCGAGTCCGACGAGCAGATGGAGGTCGGCTACCTGCAGCTCGCGGGCCGGCCCCTCTCGCGCGTGGCAGAGCGCTACCTCGCACACCTGCGCACCTA
>CAVDXJ010000061.1:0-7789 GCA_963612765.1 Oscillospiraceae bacterium | reverse complement strand
GCGTAGACCTCCCAGCTGCGCGCGAAGACCTCGGTCGGGGTCATGTAGTAAGCGACCGCCTTGGGCCCCATGCCCTCCGGCGGCTCGAACTCGTCGCGGAAGGCCTTGAGGACGGGCCTGAAGCCGGGAGAGACGGACAGCATGCCGTGGCCGAAGTCGTAGGCATGGGCGAACTCGTGCAAAAGGGAGCGCGGCGCGCGCGGGTCGACGGCGATGGCCCTGAGGCGCGGCGCGTAGACGCCGGTCGCGTGGTGCCGGCCGCACTTGCGGAACCTGAGCTCGTAGTCGCCCTTGGCGATCCGCGGGATCTCGCCCGCGCGGTCGCGGGCCTCGAACTCGTCCACCAGCCTGCGGTACTCCGCGAGGTCGACCTCGTCGTCGACCTCGACGTGGGAGAAGTTGCGGGCGAGGTAGCCGGACGAGGCGGCCTCGCGGTGCGCCTCGTCGCACTGCTTCTTGTCCTCGAAGACACCGGCTATGTGCTCGGAAAGGGAGTAGAGGCGGTTCGCCTCGCGGCAGGCCTCCTCGTCCCAGCGCTCCTCCGCGAGCTCCCTGAAGACGGAGGCCACCACGCCCCTGTCGGACCACTTGCTCTCCATGAGGATGCCCTCGAGGCCGTGCTCGGCCGCCCTCGCGGCAGCTAGTCCTTCTTTCATCGCCGCGTCGGCGAGCTCCTCCGGTGAGCCCTCGACCATGACGCGCTCCGACTCGTAGGCGTCGTGGATCCTGAGCACCCACTTTCCCGGGACCGCCCCCTCCCTCACCTCGGCCCACCATTTGGGCTTGCGCCCGTCGAACCCCTCGGGCGCGTCGCGGCCGTAGGTCACATGGCCCTCGGCCTCCTGCTCGCGGAACCACTCCCTGTACCTGTCGGCGCTCCCATAGTAAGCCTTCTCGCCTTCCTCGCGGCACACCGAGAAAAGCGCCTCGCGGGACCCGAGCTGGGAGACGACCTCCATCAGCCCCAGGGCGCAGGGAAGCTTCATGACGTTGACCCTCATACTCGCGCCGTTTCGCCGCCGCTCGCTCCAGACATGCTCGCCGAGGTGCTTCTTCACGGCCTTGTCGTGGGAGACGACCACCAGGGCGGGGTCCTCGCCGTCGGGCACTTTAGGGGAGCGGAAGAAGCTCGCGCCCTCGGCGTACTGGCCGAACTCGCGGCGCTCGAGGTCGGTCATGTCCTCGGGGCCGATCGGCACGAGGTCGCCCTCGTCGACGCCGGTGAAGTACGCCGCGACGGTGCGCGAGACCTCGCCCATCACGGCCGGGTCGGCGCCGGAAAGAAGGTACCTGCCGAGCTTCGCCGAGATGGCCCACGCCGACGACTCGAGGTTGAGCTTGCCCATGCGCGACCTCGGCTCGAACTCGGGCTCCTTGAAGGGGATCAGGGTCTCGATCCTCTCGAACGGGGATTCTTCGTTGCCCACAGCGCATCACATCCTGAGAGAACAGCATTGTTACGACATTACATGGTTGAAAGGTTGTTCTATAGAAGCACCGCGACTAGAGCTCCTGGCCTTGTCGCGACGTGACATGGGGTTCTTAACACCCCGACTATTCAAAAGCATTTCATTGTTACGATATAGCTATCTAGCGATATAGCCAGCTGACAATCAGACCTCATGGTCGTCTAACGAGACCGTAGCAACATCCCTCACGGCGTCGTCCCGCTCGCAGGCCGTCTCGGCCTCCGCGCGCTGCCGGGAGATGGGCTGCGGCGGGTGGGGCTCGTCCTCGGACACCACGTTTCGGTTCATCTCGGCGCAACGCGCGGCTACGAACTCATCCAGCTCCTCCAAACTCCCCTCAAAGAGCATGGCCATGAACTCTTTTCTCTCTTCCTCGCCCAGTTCCAACATCTGCATGAACCGGTCGGCCTCGAGCCCAACGCCGATCTCGGCCCAAGAGTTGCGCTCGAGGTCGACGGCGAGGTCATCGGGGATGTAAAAGTCTCCGGACACCCTGCCTTCCTCGGCGAGCAGGACCACGCCGAAGCTCTCGTAATCGAAGCCGTGCTCAAGGCCCTCGCGGTCGAGCTCGCGCCCACCGCACTCGGGGTCGAGGCACCAGTCGGCATAACGCATCTCGGGGCTACACTGCGCGACGTCGTGGACCTTGCCGTGTTCCTCGGAGAACCGCGTGAAGGGTATCTCGTCGTGCTGCACGGCGGCGTTGGCGACCTCGGCGACCCAGGAGCAGTCACGGGAGGGGTTCATCTCGTGCTGAGCCCACGCGAACAGCGCGTCCTCCCCCTTGTCGTCCAGGGACGAGACGATGTCCGCGCAGGCGACGACCAGCCAAGGCTCCCAGGCGCGCTCATCGCCCGCGGCAAGGCGCTCGAGGTCGGCCCTCATCTCTTCGGAGACCCAGAGCTGCGAGCTGAGCTCCTCGACGGCCAGCTTCGCCTCGCGCAACAGCGCGCCCTTGACGCCCATGTAGGCCTCCTCGCGGGAGAGGCGCCCCCGCGCGGCCTCGCGTCCGATCTCGACGAGCTCGGGCACGCTGTACAGGCCCTTGTCGACGTCGCCGAGGAAGCGGTCGTAGAAACCGTTGGGGTGAAGCGCCACTTCATCCAGATTGGCCGCCCAACGCCCGTAATCCTCGCGGCTGAAGAACCTCTCCAGCTCCTTGTCGCTCATCTGGCTGGGCTCGGCCACGGACAGGCCGACGCGCCGCGCCTCGCTGTAGAACTTGATGCGGTCATCGATGAGGGGGAACACCCCTTCATCGATCACGTCCGCCTGCACGAGGGCGTTGGCCCAGTGGAGAAGGTCGTCGTCCCGGTCGCGGGAGGCCATGTACGCAGTGGCCGCGAGGCGCTCGTCGCGGGTGCACGACGCGGCGAGGAGCTCGACGGCGTTCAGCTTGGGCAGCAGCACGTTCCCGGTGTCGAGCCCACCGTGAAAAGGGAATCCCTTGAGGTCGGCGAGCGGACCCTGGAAGTCGGTTTTGCCGATGATGTACTCACTGTTGTATTCGGTAAGGATGTCGTAGGCCAAATCGTCGATCAGGTCGCCGGTGAAATCCTTCCCGTTGAGGTCGCACGGCAGCTCTACCCAGGTCCCCGTGTAAATCCATCCATCCCTAACGCCGATCCAAACCTTGTCGACGCCGGTATCGCCGTTACCTGCCATATCGCATCACCGACTCCTTACAGCTTTATCGCATCGAATAGTTGCATCAGGCACACCGGCTGAACCGGGTGCCTGCTTATGCCCGTATTTGAATCTTCGGTCCCCGCACCCCGGCCCGCCCTCGGATCGGCCCGGCGACATAAAAGCCGTCGGGCTTGTAAAACAAAAAGAGCCCCGAGGGAGAGGCTCTTTGCAGGGTTCGATATCGGCATATCGTAACTATTCGGTATCGTAATGCTTTGGCAATCTTATATGTACACCTAGTAAGGTATGTCCTCGTCGCGCAGGTCGATGCCACCCAGGGGCTCGCGCTCCTCTTCCATGCCCGCCCGCTCGGCGTCGCGCTCGCAAGCCACATAGGCAGCCCTCATCTGCTCGGCCAGCGGGGCATGGGCGCGGGAGTGCCCCTCGCCAACCTTGTCCAGCGCCTCACTGATGGCCGAGGCCAGCGCCGGCAAATCGACCTCGGGCATCCCCGCGGCAGCGGCCAATGTCGACGCCGATGTCGGGTCCAAGGTCATCGCGGGCTCAGGCCCGCACTCGAGCGTCGTGAGGAGGCAGCCGGACAGGTCGGCGCCGTCCCCGAGCACCGTGCCCTCGGGCAACTTCCAGGTCACCAGGTAAAGAGCATAGGTGTCCCCGTCTGCGCCAACCCTGCAGAAAGGCTTGCCGTCGGTGTTGACGAACCACTCCGGCCCAAGCTCCCCGTCCTCGCCGTAACACACCATCGAGTCGGCCTGTTCGTCGGTCAAGGGAATGCGAACGGTGTACTCGGGAAGAGGGTAAAGGCAGGCGACGTGGTCTTCGTTGCCCTTAACGGCCGCAAGGTCGCCTTCTATCGAGAGGCCGATGCTCTCCATGTCGCCCTCGGCTCGGATACCGAGCGTCGAGAGCTCATCTAGGTCAAGGTAGCGGAGGGTCTTGAGAGACGAGTCGTCGACGACGCTGAAGGACCCGTTGGCCAAGCCGTACACGGGACGCCCGAGCTCGGCCGCGCACCTCGGGTAGGATCCCGACAGCAAATCAAGGTTCCCGGCGGAGATGTTCTCGAGATCTTTCTTGAAGAAGCGCGCCTCCGCGACGAACGTCGCCGCCGCGAGGACATCGATATAGTTTTTGCGTTGCTGGAACGCGTACTTGCGCGGGCCGATTCCCCAGGGCATGGCCGACACGACGGCGCCGCCCGCGTCGATGATGCCCTGGAGCAGGTCCTTGTTCTTCTCGGGGTAGGCGACGTCGGCGCCGGTGCCCAGGAACGCGACCTGCGGCACGCCGAGCGCCAGGGCCTCTTTCATGGCGGCCTCTTGGCACCCTGCCGCCCCTCCCGTGAGAAGCGCCGCACCGAGGCCCGCGACGACGCCGGCGAACTCGGCCGCGCGATGGGCGCCCTTCTCGCTCGGCCTCGCCGCCCCGGTCAGGCTGAGCAGGTCCTCGCAGCAGACGACGTCGGGGTTGCCGAGCACATAGAGCGTGGGACCGAATGCCGGCCCCTTCTGCGAGCTCAGGCTGTAATCAAACAGGTTCTTAGGATACAAGTCGTCGTTGAACTCGATGACGTGCCTCTCTCCGGTCAGGGTCCCCATTACTCCTGCCCCCCGATCTCGAGACCGTCCTCGCCGGTCTCGCCCCTGCTGTCAACGAAATCGATGCCCCAGGCACCGTCGGCACCTCGGGCCTCATCGTCCTTCTCGACCGCGCGGACGGCCTCGGTGCGTTGCGAGGAGAGGGGGCGGGGTGTGTGCCCCACGGCCTGCTTCCAGGATCCGTAGACGGTCTTGATCGCCTCCTCGATGCCGGCGACCTGGCCGGGGGTGAGGGTGTAGCCGCGCTCCCTCTCGGCCATGAGCGCCTCGTCGGCGAAGGCCTCGAGCTCCTCGGGCGGGTCGATCACGTCGCCCACGTAGTAGTGCTGGACCTCGACCACGTTCGGGCTTTCGTACATGGGCAGGTCGGGGATGCTTCGCGCCGAGAACGCCCAGATGCCCCTTGTGCCCAAGTCCGCGTAGACGCCGCTCGCGAGCCCGGTGTCGTGGGCACGCGCGATGGCGTCGAAGGCCTCCTGGGCGCCTCTCCAGCGACCCTGGTCCCCGCGGCCCTTGTCGAGGGAGACGTCCTCACGGGCCGGGGCCGGGGCGGCCATCACGGTCGCGGGGTCGATGCCCAGCGCGCGCAGGGCGTCGAGGAGGGTGCTGTGACGAAGGTCGCCGTCCTGGTAAATGCGGTCGACGACGGTCTCCTTCCATTCACGGACCACTGCGTCCGGGTCGGGGAGCCTGGCGGGGTCGATGCCCTCGGTAGCCAGGTCCTCCTCGATGAGGTCGATGCTGCTGACAGTGAGCTGGTAGGCCCTCTCAAGCCCCGCGCCCCGGACCCCGGGCTCAAATAAGACCTCGTTGGGGTCGTACCCCTTGTTCTCGAGGGCGCGGACGAGGGCGACGTACGGGAGGTTGCTCTTATCGACGAGCTCGTCGTACATCATGTCGACCCACTCGGCGGCGAGGCCGTCGGCGTCGGCGACCTTGCGGACGTCGACGCCCCAGTCCGCAAGGTCCTGCTTGTCGAAGCTCATGCTGAGTTCCTGGGGATTATGCGGCCCCTCCTGCAGGTCCCCGCCGAAGAAATCCATGGAGACGCCGTCGTTGCGGGCCATGTCGTCGCGGATAGCGGCCCAGGCGCTCTCGGCCACCTCTGGGCTGGTCAAGGTCTTCTCCAGCACTTTGACCCAGCCCGGACCGCTTTCGGCCCCTCCCTCCCTGCGCTCCTTGCTTGCCGCCTTTGCTGCCGCGTAAAGCAGATGGCAGGCCATGGCCTGCTCGCCCGCGCCGTCGCCTAGGAGCCGGCGCACCGGCATTATCTGCCCGAAGACAAGGTCTGCCGTTTTCGAGTCGCCGTCCTCCAAGTCCAGCTCGGCCATGAGCTCAAAGTCGCAGGCCGTCTCATAGACTTGGACGGAATCGTAGAACACGTCTTCATCCACTGGTCCCCGGTTGCCCAGCGCCAGGGCACCTCGCATCGCGTACGCCTTGACCAAACCAGCGGCCTCGTAAAGAAGGGTTGGTTCCATGCTCTCTCTCATGCCTGCTCCTCACATGTTCTGAATGACGCCACATAGCCGAATCATCGGCCGGGGAGCACGGGGCAGGGGCGACTAAAGGGGCCGTCCACAAAAAGCGGCGGGCCTGTAAAACAAAAAAGGAACCGGCGGCATGCCGGTTCCTTTTGCTGGCGCGGTTGTGTTTTCGCTGCGGGCCTTAGAACTCGCAGCAGGCGCCGTCGCTCGCGGCCCAGGCCCCCATGAGGGCGCCCAAGAGGCGGCTGCGGGTGAGCTTGCCCGCCTTGGGGTTCCTGGCCGACTCGTAGACGCAGGCGACGGCGACCTGCTCCCAGGTCTCGCGGGAGAGGTAGAAGCCGCAGGAGACCTTCGGCACGCCGCGGATCTCGGCGGCCGGCGGCACCTCGACGGCGGACGGGTCGGCGAGCCACCACTTGAGCAGGCCCTCCATCACGGCCGAGGCGGACAGCGTCCTCTCGTGGGCGGCCGCGCGGCGGGCGTTCACGCCGATGAGGCACAGCCTGAAGGCCTGGTCGACCTCGGTCGGGACGTAGACGGTGGTCCCGAACGCCTCGCTCCCGCCCTTGTCCTGCGCGTCGCCGGCCTTGTCGGCGGCCTCGGCCTCGGTCTTGGGGGCCTGCCCCTTCTTCGCGTCGCCGCCCAGGGCGCGGGCCCTCTGGTCCTTGCCGCGCCTGTTGCCCAGGTCGAAGGTCATGGTGTCTTTCTTAGTCACTTCGCTTTGTCCTTTCCCCGTATCCTCGCATGGTCGCAGCCTTATGATACGGCAAAGTCGGAACATTATCATTTAACGGCATGGCTATTCGCCCATGGCGTCCACCTCGGCCGCAAGGGCCATGTAGTCCTCGGCCGTCGTGCAGCCCGGCGCGTAGTCGAGGATGCTGCCGTCGGCCCACTGGGCCTCGCGGGCGCGCACGCACCTGCGGATGCCCCGCGCAGCGCTCTCGGAGCCCTCCTTGGCGTGGTCGGGGCCGAGCACGCGCATGCCGTAGCGCTCCGCCACCTGCGGCAGCTGGCGGTCGAAATCGGCCGTGAGGCGCTGGCCGGACTCGCGCTGGCAGACGAGCAGGCCCTTCCTCGTGAGGCCCGAGGTCAAGGGGGCGAGGTCGCCGGAAAGCAGGTCGTCCACGCCCTCGACGCCGTCGATGGAGTAGGAGTCGACGAGCACTGGGACGATGAGCTCGGTAGCCGCGACGAGGGCGTTGACGGTGACGACCCCTAAGGAGGGCGGGCAGTCCACGACGACGTAGCCGTACCGCCCGGAGCCGACGACGCCGCGCAGGGCGTTCTTCAGGATGCTCTCGCGGCAGACGGCCGACGCCATCCTGGCCTCGACCTGCTTGAGGTCCGGGTGCCCGGCGATGATATCGCCCTTGTCGGTCGACTGGACGGCCTCGGCGGCGTCGTGGGTCTGGCGGCAGAGGAGGGTGTAGGCGTTGGCCACGCCCTCCATCTCGGCGCCGTAGGCGGTGGTGGCGTTGGCCTGCTGGTCGAGGTCGACCAGCAGCACCTCGCGGCCCATGGAGCGCAGGGCCGCCGAGAGGGACAGGGCCGTGGTCGTCTTGCCGACGCCGCCCTTCTGGTT
>CAVDXJ010000060.1:0-7795 GCA_963612765.1 Oscillospiraceae bacterium | reverse complement strand
TCCATGTGGCTGGGCGGCACGACGACCATGGGCGCGCCCTTGAACATCGAGGCGCGCGAGTGCGCGAACCCCGAGTACTGGGTGCCTGCCATGGGGTGACAACCCACGAAGGTCCATTCGTGCCCCTGCGCGATCGCCTCGCACTCTTGGCAGATCCTGCGCTTGACGCCCACCGTGTCGATGACGATGGCCCCCGGCGAGATGAGATCCGCCATCTCGCCAAGCCAGTCGACCGTCGCCTGCGGGTAGCCGGCAAGGATGATCAACTCACAAGTGGGGACGGTATTGTCGTTGAGCTCGCCCTTCACGGTCTCAATCATGGCCAGCTCAAGGGTGCTGCGGGTGCGGTTCCAGGCAAAGACCTCGACATCGGCCGCACGGAAGGCCCTGGCAAAAGAGCCGCCCATAAGGCCCAACCCCACGACGCCGATGCGCCCCGGTACAAATGCCGTGGACTCTCCCTCTTTCTTCTCGGTCACGCTGGCTACGCCTCCTCGATGTCGGTCGTCACGGCCTCGCGGATAAGGGCCAGGCGGCGCATGACGTCTGCGAACATGTCGGGCGTCAATGCCTGCGCGCCGTCAGACCATGCCTTAGAGGGGCAATCGTGGACCTCTATCTCAAGGCCGTCGGCTCCGGCCGCGCAGGCGGCGTAGGCGGCCGGCTTGACGTAGCGCGTGTAGCCGGTGGAGTGCGACGGGTCGCCAATAACGGGCAGGTGGGTCAGGTGGTGCAGCACCGGGATGGCGTTCACGTCAAAGGTGTTGCGGGTGCGGGTCTCAAAGGTGCGGATGCCGCGCTCACACAGCATGACCCGCTCGTTGCCCTCGCTCATGATGTACTCGGCGCCCATCAGAAGCTCGTCGATCGTCTCGGACATGCCGCGCTTGAGAAGGACGGGCGTGTTGGTCTTGCCCAGTTCCTTCAGCAGGGTGAAGTTCTGCGCGTTTCTCGCCCCAACCTGGAAGACGTCGACGCCCTTGTCAATAAAGAGCTGGATATCGTGGGCGTCCATGATCTCTGTGACCACGGGCATGTCGAGCTCTCCCGCGACGTCCATCAAAAGGTCCAGGCCTTTCTCGCCCATACCCTGGAAAGCGTAGGGTGAGGTGCGCGGCTTGAAGGCGCCGCCGCGAAGCATGGTGGCGCCTGCGTCCTTGACGGCGCGCGCGATGGTGCGCAGGTTCTCGCCCTCGACCGAGCAGGGCCCGGCGATGACCTGGAAGCTGCCGCCGCCCACGAGCACGCCGTGGCCGCAATCGACGACGGTGTCCTCGGGGTGGAACTTGCGGTTGGCCTTCTTGAAGGGCTCGGTCACGCGCTGGACGCGCTCGACGATATCCATGCTCTCAAGAAGGAAGGGGTCGATCTGGGTTGTGTCGCCTATGATGCCGACGATGGTCTCGTTGTCGCCCTGCGAGACGTTGGTCTTGAACCCGCGGGCCTCGATCCACTCGACGAACTGGTGAAGCTGCTCGTCGGTGGCCTTCTCGTTAACGACTGCGATCATGTGTGCTCCAAGTCATAGTGGGTAAGCTTTGCGATGGTAGCACGAACATGTTGTCTATTTGTCTTATATCCGTGTGTATGTGCGTCGTTGGAAACAAGTTGCGAAAGTTCCGCTACAATGGCTTAGCTAATTGCGCCCATAGCTCAGTGGATCAGAGCGTTCGCCTCCGGAGCGAAAGGTCGTGGGTTCGAAACCCTCTGGGCGCACCACTATGTTATTTGCCGGGACCCGTCTTGTATGGGTCCCTTCTCTTATATAAGGAGTCTCGCGTGTCCCTTGCCGAGAATGACGCCCAGCTTCGCGGCCTAACCTCCGCCGAGGTCGCCGAGCGTGTGGCCGATGGGCGCACCAACGCCAACACCGACGTAAAGACCAAATCGGTGGCGCAGATCTTCGCGACCCACGCCTGCACGCTCTTCAACGCGGTGAACCTCTGCATGGCGGTGCTCATCTTCCTCACGGGCCAGTACCGCAACATGCTCTTCTTGACCATCGTCTTGGCCAACCTCTTCATCGGAGTCTTCCAAGAGATCCGCGCCAAGAAGATGATCGACAAGCTCACGATCATGACCCAGAAGGAGGTCACGGTCATTCGCGACGGGGGAGAGCTGCGCGTCGCGCCCACAGACCTTGTCTTGGACGACGTCGTGCGCCTGTCGCACGGAGACCAGGTTCCGGCCGACTGCGTGTGCCTGTCGGGCAACTGCTACGCCGACGAGTCGCTGCTCACGGGCGAGTCGGTTCCAATAGCCAAGAGGGCGGGAGACGAGCTCTTCTCGGGCAGCTTCATCGAGTCCGGGTCTTTGGCTGCTCGCGTCACCAAGGTTGGCCGCGACGGCTTTGCCGCCAAGATCAACGCCGAGGCCAAGTACGTCAAGGAAGTCAAGTCCGAGATCCTGGCCACCCTGAAGGCCATCATCCGCTTGGGAACCACGCTTCTTGTTCCCCTTGGGCTGGGCCTCTTCCTTCGCACCGTTTTCCAGGACGGCCAGAGCCTCAACGAGGCCATCCTGTCTTCCACCAGCGCGGTTCTGGGCATGATCCCGCAGGGCCTGGTTCTTCTCACCTCGTCTGTCCTGGCCATCGCGACGACCCGCCTGGGCGCCCGCGGCGTCCTTGTGCAGCAGAGCTACTGCGTGGAGACCCTCGCCCGCATCGACACCCTGTGCCTCGACAAGACGGGCACCATCACCTCGGGCGAGATGGAGGTGGCGCACGTCGCGGCTGCCCCTGGGGTCAACGAGGCGCAGGTCACCGTGGCTTTCCACTCTATTGTGCGCGCCAACGACAAGGACCTCAACGAGACTGCCAAGGCCCTTCTCGCCTATGCGGCCGAGCGCGGCGCTGACGTGCGCCGGGCCGTGCGCACAATCGCCTTCTCGTCTGCCAAGAAGTACTCGGGGTGCGTTTTGGACACCAACGAGGCTCTGGTCATGGGCGCTGCGCAGTTCATCTTGGACGAGGAGAGCCAAAGAGTCGCCGAGAAGTGCTGCGCCGGCTTTGCCGACATCGAGCGGCGTATGGTCGTGTGCTCCTGCGACGGCTTCGACGACGAGGGCAACTTTGTGGGCGCCCCGCGCCTTCTGGGCTGCCTGGGCATCCGCGACAAGATCCGCGACAGCGCGCCCGCGACCATGGCCTACTTCATAGAGCAGGGCGTCGAGCTGCGTGTCATCTCGGGAGACGACCCCCGCACCGTGTCCGCGATTGCCCAGCTCGCGGGCGTGCCCGACGCCGAGAAGTACGTCGACGCCTCGACCTTGGACACGCCTGAGAAGCTCGACGCCGCGGTCGACGAGGCTCGCGTCTTTGGCCGCGTCACGCCCCAGCAGAAGCGCGAGCTTGTGAGCGCCCTGCACCGCCGCGGCCGTACCGTTGCCATGACGGGCGACGGCGTCAACGACGTCCTCGCCCTTCGCGAGGCGGACTGCTCGGTCTCCATGGCCTCGGGGTCGGCGGCCGCCAGGAACGTCTCCGAGATCGTCCTTGCCGACAACGACTTTGCCCACATGCCCGAGGTCGTGGCCGAGGGCAGGCGCTCAATCAACAACCTGCAGAGGTCGGCGGCGCTCTTTTTGGTCAAGACCGTCTTCTCGGCGGTATTGGCCCTCATCTGCATCGTCTTGCCGCCCTATCCCTTCATCCCCATCCAGATGTCGCTCATCTCGACCGTCGTCATCGGCGTGCCGTCCTTTATCCTTGCCCTCGAGCCCAATCACGAGCGCGTGAGCGGCAACTTCCTGGTCAACGTCTTGTCGCGCTCGCTTCCGGCCTCGTGCGCGATCATTTTCTTCTTGTTCCTGGAGCTCTCGCTGGGTCGCCTCCTGTCGCATTCCTTCGACGAGATCTCGACGGTCTGCATGGTCATCACCATTGTGGTTGGCCTGGCGCTTATCAAGCGCATCTCCGAGCCGCCCACGCTGCTTCGCCGCGCCCTTCTCGCCGTGATGGCCGCGCTTGCCGTCCTGGCCTGCACACTGTTTGGGAGTTTCTTCTCGGTGGCCAAGCTGTCCTTGGACGTTTGCGTGGCGACGATTGTCTTTTGCGTCTTGGCTTGTATCATGTTCGAGCGCCTCTCGGTGTCTTTTGACAAGAACCGCGACGACAATAAGCTCTTGATTTGCCTGGCCGAGAGGATCGAGGGCAAGCCCGTTGGCCACGACGCCCGCTTTGGCAAGGGGACGCGAGACTAGCCGCGCGTGCCTGCCGCCCTGTTTTAAGGGGCGGTTAAGCTTGTGAATGTTTGTGAGCTTTATTGCCGCGGACGCCGTGCCCGCCTTTGCCCGAGTGTAAAAGAGAGACGGCCTACATTCCCTGAAAGGTGTCCTTTCTCTTGATTTGCCCTAACTGCCATTCCCAGATCCCCGACGGCTCCGTCGACTGCCCTGTTTGTGCCTCTCAGCTTGGGCTGACCCAGGTCATCCACTTGCAGGACGCTAGCTGGTGCCCAAACTGCGGCGCACTTGTGGCCCCGGGGGCCAAGGTGTGCCCGAAGTGCCTCACCTTGGTGGACGACACCGCGGACAAGGAGCCCCACGAGCGGAGCCTTCGCGACCTCGACCTGCCTAATATCGACGACATCGACGCCACCTCGCAGATCGGTGTGCCCACGGTACCGTCGCTCGATGCCCTGCAGCGCAAGCGCGAATCCGAGCCCTCGGGTCCCGACCCCGCCATCGAGAGCGCAATCCCGGCGGCCGGGCCCGACGTTCCTTCCGCCTCGATGCGCCACGATAAGATGCCCAAGATCAAGGACCTTGCCTTCGCCGGCTTTTTTGCCGTCATCGTCGTGAGCGCGCTTGCCCTTGTCGTCACGCACCCCTGGGACCCCAACAACACGTCCGAGCGCGCGACGACCCCCATCGACACCTCGACCGCCGGTTCCCCCGGAAACGTCGAGACCCTCTCGGGACAAGACGGCGTCAAGGCCACCTCTGCCTCCGACAAGCTCTTCGAGACCCTCGAGAGCGACTACACCCGGTTGGGCGAGCTGGCAAACCAGGTCAACAACAACGAGGCGTCGCTCTTCTCGATAGGGGTTTCATCTGATTTGTCGGCCAGGCAGCAAGGGCAAAGCGACCTTTATGCGATATCGATCGAGGTGTCGAACCTGATCTCTTCGTTCACCGGCCTCGACGACGGCGCCGGCGCCTACACCGAGACGATCTCGAACTTAAGGACGCTTGGCAACTGGCTGCGCAACCGCTGCGATTCTTTGACCGAGGCCTGGGCCCTCTCCGTTGCCTCATCGGACCCCGCGGCCGACGCCTCGAGCATCGAGTACCCGGTTACCAAGACCTACGAGACCTCGTCCAAGAGCTCCTACCAGCTTTTGTTCGAGCAGAACTACGAGAGTTGGAAACCCGTTAAGGCACAGTAGACGCCCGCTTGCACTGCCGATTATGTGAACCGGGCCAAGTGCTGTTAGAATTATTAAGTTACAAGAGCTTTTGCGCTCATGAGATTCTTAGACATTGGAGGGGATATGGGTTTCATCGCAGATCCGCTTTACACTCCTGATTACCAGGTCACTGGCGACGAGGTCGCTGTTTTCGACACCTCTTGCGGCACTATTCGCGTTGCTTTGGACGGCGCGGGCGCGCCTGTTCACGTCGCAAACTTCTGCGAGCTTGCTAGCTCCGGCTTCTACGACGACCTCAAGTTCCATCGCTACGTTCCCGGCTTCGTCATCCAGGGCGGCTGCCCCAATACCCGCGAGATGACCTCCCAGGAGGTCGCAGCCGGTCGTCCCGGCCCTTACGGCCGCCCCGGCACCGGCGGTCCCGGCTATCGCATTAAAGAGGAGTTCTCCACCAACCCCAACAACTCTCACGTGGACGGCGCGCTGGCCATGGCCCGCTCCATGGACCCCAACTCTGCTGGGTCTCAGTTCTACTTCTGCCTTGGCCCCCAGCACAGCCTCGATTCGGGTTACACCGTCTTTGGCACCACGTTTGAGGGCATGGACGTCATCGGCAAGCTCCGCGCGGGCGACGTCATCAATTCTGTTCGCATCGAGCACGCCGGCGCGTAACTTCCCGCGCCCGCCATACCTTCGGAGGCAACCGTGAACCAACAGGCATTTGAATCCGGCAAGGCCGCCTACCAGTCGGGCGATTGGTTTGGGGCCGTCACCCAGCTTTCCGCGGCAAAGCAGCCCGGCGAGGCCGTGGGCGCCGTCGACCACCTCATCGGCAACGCGTACATGAAGCTCGGCCAGTTTGCCAACGCCGCTGCCGCCTACCAGTCGGCCCTGGCGGACACCGCCTACGGCAGGCGCGGCGCCCTGAGCTGCAACCGCGGCCGCGCCCTTCTCGCTGCCGGCATGACCCAGGACGCCATCGCCGCCTTGACCGAGGCCGTCCAGGACAGCTCCTATGCCACGCCCTACAAGGCCTATCTGGCCCTGGGCAGCGCTTACGAGAAGATCGGCGACGTTCGCAACGCCGGTACTGCCTATCGTAGCGCCGCCATCGACGAGTCCAACCCGTCTCCTTCCGGCGCGCTTTCGAGCCTGGGCAGCTGTTTCATGCGCCTGGGCCGCTCGGTCGACGCCGTCGAGGCCTACCGCACCGCTCTCGACTTCACCACCCCGCTCGAGAGTCAGGCACAGATTTACTGTGACCTTGCCATGGCCTATGTTGCGGCCAACCGTATGTCCGAGGCCGTTGACGCCTTTGCCCACGCCACCTCCGACCCCGCCTTTACCTTGACGCCCGCCGCGCAGGCCTCCTACGACGCCGCCCGCCGCGCCCTGGCCGCCACCTCGGCCAAGCGCCCGTCCGAGACGGACGCCTTTCTCGAGGCCGCCGGTTACGGCAACGGCTTCTCGGACCCGCTTGACCCCACCGGCGCATCCGGCGAGCTCATTCCGTCTGCCGAGGACACCGGTTTCTTCTCGGTGACCGAGGAAGACATCATGGCCGCCGACCGCAAGGACCGCAAGAAGAACCGCAAGCACCGCCACACCGGCCTCAAGGTCTTCATCGTCATCCTGGTCCTTCTCATCGCCGCCGTGGGCGCGGGTATCTTCGCCTACACCAAGGGCTACGGCTGGCCCACCCAGGAGTCCGTCGTCGAGAGCGTCTTTACCACCGCCAACAACGGCGGCGACATCGCGCCCTATGTCGCTGGGTCTGCCACCAGCCAGCTCCAGTCGATGAGCGATTCCCTTGTCAAGGGCTCCACGCCCGAGGTCAAGGGAATCGACCGCTCGATGACCGAGTCCACGGTCTACGTCACCGCCAAGCTCTCCCAAGGCGGCGAGCAGGACTACACCATCAAGATGGTCCGCGACGGCATCACCTGGAAGGTCTCCTCGCTTGAGACCACCTACGCTTCGCAGTCTTCCAACGAGTAAGGGACTTTTCTGACCTATGTCTTTTCTCGATAAACTTTTTGGCGAATACGGCGGCGACCTGGCCATCGACCTGGGCACCGCCAACACGCTCGTCGCCGTGCGCGGCGAGGGCATCGTGATCAACGAGCCCTCCGTCGTCGCCATCGACAAAAGCGAGAGCAGGGTTTTGGCCGTTGGTGCCGACGCCAAGCGTATGATCGGCCGCACGCCCGGTTCCATCATTGCCGAGCGCCCCTTGAAGGACGGCGTCATCGCCGACTTCGACGTTACCGAGGTCATGCTGCGCTACTTCATCGAGAAGGCCCGTGAGCGCCGTTATCCTTGGAGCCCCCGCCCCAGGGTTGTCGTCTGCGTCCCCTCTGGCGTCACCTCTGTCGAGAAGCGCGCCGTCTTTGAGGCCACCATCCAGGCGGGCGCTCGCCAGG
>CAVDXJ010000059.1:0-7826 GCA_963612765.1 Oscillospiraceae bacterium | reverse complement strand
ACACCAGGACCGGAATGCCCGTGACGATATCGCAGTAGCCGTTTGCCACGGCCGTCAGCGCCCGCTTGCTGCTGCGCTTCATGTAGCAGAGAAGACCGCCGCCCACGGTGCCCAGGGCAAACGAGCCCACGGCGATGCCCACGGTGACGAGAAGACCCTCGAGCACCATGGCCCAGCGCTTCTCGGCAATAAAAGTGCTTGTGAAGCCCGCGGCGAAGGCATCAAAGATCGAATCGTTGGCATTGGCATCGACCGTGGTCATGGCCACCCAGTCGAGCGAGTAGATCGTGTTGGTGAAGTCGATCGACTTGGCGCGCTCGGGGGTGTTGACCATGTAGATGCCCGCGTTGACGGTGCCCGCCGAGAGCGCCGCCAGCTTGGCCGTGAAGTTCATGTCCCGAAACTCCACGCGCATGCCCATCTCGTAGGCGGCGCGCATGATTATCTCGGCGTCTGTGCCGGCGGCATGGCCCTCGTAGAGGAAAGAGCTGGGCTCGTCGGTTGGCGAATATGCAACGGTAAGGACCTTGCCGTCCTCGCGTACCGGGATATCGCTCATGTCGTAGTTGCCGTCCTCGCACCACTTCTTGCGCACGGCGTCGACGGTGCCGTCTTGCTGCAGCTTGGCGATGGCAGCGTTGAGCTTCTCGCGCAACTCGTCTTGGCCCTTGCCCATGCCGATGGAGACATCGCAGCCGTAAAGGGCGGGCTTGACGTAGGTGAGGTTGGCGTTCTTGCGCATGTAGAGCAGGGCAATGGGCTCGGGCGCCGTGGCGTAGTCGAGCTTGCCCGCGCTTAAGGCCATGATGGTGTCGGCGATACTCTGGAAGGACTCGGAGTCGGCGTCGGGGTAGGCCTTGGCCACCTCGGCCTCGGACGTGACACCCAGCTGCACGCCGATCTTAGCATGGGCGAGCTTCTCGTCCCTCTCTTCCTGCGTCCAGGTGACCACGCGGTCCATCAAGGTCTCGGCACGCGCCGATACCGGGGCAAACACCAACCCGGCAACAGCGATTAACAGGGAAAATACAACAAGAAACGCGCCTTTGACCTTGCGCATGGGCACCTCTTTTCTTACTCGGCGGCACTACCCTCCCGGCGCGCCACCTCATCGATAAGGATAGCATCGCCGTGTTTGGCACCCGCAAGAGAAGCCGCCATGAAGACGCCCATGGCCGCGATGTAGGCAAACAGCATCGTGGGCGCGACGTCCATAACCACGCCCGAGAGAATCGGGGTGATGACCTGGGCAGCCATGCTCACCGTGTAGTAGTAGCCCGAGTAGCGGCCCACCGATTGGGAGCTGCAGCACTCCAAAATCATGGTGTAGACGCACAGGTCGACGCCGCCAAGCGCTACGCCCATGGCAAGAAAGACCAGGTAGAGCAAGGGACTAAATCCCGGGGTAAGCCAGATGATCGCCGGGCAGACCGTCATGATGGCGGCGGTGAGAAGGGCCACCTTCTTGCGGCCGATCTTAAGGGACAGATTTGCCAGAGGCACGTAGCTTGCCAGCGCGCCCACGATGGTCACGATGTTGATGATGGCGTACGAGCCGCCGGCCATGCCAAAGAAGAGATCTGCGTAGCGGCTGATGTTGGTGGTCATGGCGTTGTAGCTCATGTAATAGAAGAAGGTGGCCGAGAGCAGCAGCACGATCGAGACGCGCAGGGACTTATCGGCCACGCGCTCCTTGCCACCGGCCTCGGGCGAGTCGTCCTTGTCGATCTCGTCCTCGTCGATACCCATGGCCAGGGACTTTTCGCGCATCTTCTGGACAAGCTCGGGCTCGCGGACAAAGGCGCCGTAGACCACGGCAGAGACCAGGATAAAGACCGACTGCAGGGCAAAGAGGGGCAGGTAGTCGGGGTGCTCGACGTTGGGAACCAGGACCGAGATGGCCACCAACATAAGGCCGGTGCCCGCATAACCCACGATCTTCTCGATGGAATCGGCCTTGGTGCGCAGGGGACGCGGCGTGATATCGGCGATGACGGCCACCGTCATGGTGCGGTAGGCGCAGATGGCCAGCAGGGTAAGGATAATCGCCGCGATCAAAAGCGGCAGACTGCCCATATTGTTGGCCAGCGCGATCAGCGGCACCGAGAGAACGGCCACGGCAGAGCCGCCCAGGATAAACGGGGTGCGGCGACCCAGCTTGGAGGTGCAGCGGTCGGACAAGATGCCAAAGAGCGGCAGCAGGAAGAGGCCAAAGACGTTATCGATTGCCATGATGGCGCCAGTCACCGAGTTGGAAAGGCCAAAGGTTCCGGTGAGCATCTTGGGGACGATGCCGTCGTAGACCTGCCAGAAGCTGATCATGCCCATGAACGGCAGGGCCGCAAGGGCTACCGCCTTGTTGTCGAGCTTGGCCGCCTTTTTGATATCGGGGTTGGCCATGGTGTTCTCCTTAGGTAATAAAAGCGGGCGCCGAGAAGGGCACCCGCAAGGTTGGTGCGGCTACTCCCCCAGCGTCTGGACGTGGGAGAGATTGGCGAGAAACGCGACGTAGAACTCGATGCCGCGCTTGTAGACGTCCACGCCAATGCGCTCGTTGGCGGCGTGTAGGAGCTTGCGGGCCTCGGCCGAGTAGACAAAGCCACAGAAGCGGTAGACGCGCTCGCAGATGGCGTTGAACTCGCGCGAGTCGGTGCAGGAGTTCTGCACGTAGGGGGCAAAGCCCACCTCGGGGTAGACGCCGGTGACGCAGCGGTGGATATAGTCGAAGGCGGCGTCGTTTTCGTAGGGGCTGATGGGCGCGGGCTCGCTATAGGGGATCGTCTCGTTGATCTCGACGGTCACGTGGTCGGGCGAGATGCCCGAGGCGCGGCAGACCTCGCTCGCGCGGCGACGAACACGGGCCACGGCGTCGTCGATCGTCTCGAAGGGGGCGATGCGCACGTTGAAGTTGGCCGTGGCCACGGGCGGCAGCACGTTGTGGGCCGTGGAGCCCTGCATCTGCGTGAGGGCATAGGTGGTGCGAAGCATCGCCGCGGTCTCGGGGCTGGCGGCCATGATCTTGGCCACGGCCGGGCGTGTGAGCCACAGGTTGCCAAAGACGGCGCGGTAGAGATCGGAGCTGCGGGCGCCAAGTTCTGACAGCGTGGCCTCGACGGCGGGCGTGAGCTGCGGCTTTCCGGGGTTTGCCGAGATGTGCTCGCACACGCGACAAAGCAAGCGGCAGGCGTCGTTGGCCGCAGGGGTCGAGGCGTGGCCGCCGTCGGAGCGGGCGGTCACGGTGAGGTCGACGTGGCCCTTCTCGCATACGCCCACCATGGCGACGGGGACCTCGACGCCCAAGGGGGCATCGGCCGCGATGGCTCCGCCCTCGTCCAAGACCATGTAGGGGTGGATGTCGTGGTCGCGCAGCCACTCGACGGCGTGGCGGCACGTGGGGGCGGCAATCTCCTCGCCATCAGACGAGAAGTACCAGACGTCGCGTGGGGGCACGTAACCTTGGCTGACCAGGTATTCGGCCGCCTCGAAGAAGGCGCCCACGATGCACTTGGTATCCAGCGTGCCGCGGGCCCAGATCTCACCGTCGTAGATGCCAGCCTCAAAGGGGTCGTGCTCCCAATCCTGGCCGTCGACCGGCACCACATCCTGGTGGGCCATCATGACCACGGGGTCAAGCGAGGCGTCGGCGCCCGGCCAGCGCAGCAAGATTCCAAAGTCGTCGATGATGTTGAGCTCGGCCACCTCAAAGAACCTGGGATACAGGCGGCGCAGGGTGGGCACCCACTGCTTGAAGGGCTCATCGTCGCGCTGGCTTTTGTCCTCGCGCGAGACGGTTTGCACGCGCAGGAGCTCCTGGAAGCGCTCGACGGCGTCGTCGCCTGCCTTGTAGCCGGCGGCGTCAAGTGGCGCGCCCTGGGCCACCGAGGCTCCCTGCGGAATTTCGTCCATAGACATGAAAGGCTCCTCTCAACTGCGGCTTTGTGATGCTTGGTTGAGAGGAGCATAGGCTTTTAGCTGGTAGGCAGGCCGGTTGACGGCGAGAAGCGATACCGATTGTTCATGGAAGGGCGTCGGCGCCAGGCGCCGCAAGGGGCAGGGCCGGCGCGTCCCCTACGACCGCACGTGCGAGATGCGGTAGCGAAACTGCTCGGGACGGGCGACCGAGTGGGTGTACTCGACGACGCCGTTCTTCTCGCCATAGGTCGTGCGCGCAAGGCGAAGGACCGGCGAACCCTCTTGGATCACCAGGACCTCGGACTCGTCTGCCGTGGCAGTGCCGGCATAAAGCTCTTCCTCGGCCACGCGGATCCCCTTGTGGTACTCGCGCTCCATGATGTCCGAGAGCGGGCGCAGCAAGATGTCCTCGGCCGTGAGCGAAGCGAACTCGTCTGCAGGTAGATAGGTGAGCTCGAGCATGGTGGGCACCTCGTCCACCAGGCGCAGACGGCGGAAGCGGTAGACGTTGTCACCGGGACGCAGGTCCATCTGGTAGGCCACGGGCTGCGGCGCCGGGATAATGCCGAACTCAAGGAGCTTGGTCTTGGGATTGTGGCCCAGGCTGCGGGTCTGCTCGGTAAAGCTGTAAAGGCCCAGCGGGTTCACCATCTCGCGCGAGATGCCCGAGACAAACGTGCCCTTGCCGTGCCGACGGTTGATGAGGCCCTGGGTCTCGAGCTCCTTCAAGGCCAGGCGAACCGTGGTGCGCGACAGGCCGTAGCTCTCGGAAAGCTCGCGCTCAGAAGGCAGAAGGTCGCCGGGCGCCAATGTCGAGATTTTCTCACGGAGAAGATCGACAAGCTGGTTGTACAGCGGCTTTTTTCTTGAAGCGCCGTCCATCAAGGACCTCCTTCGCGCTGGCTGG
Source organism: Oscillospiraceae bacterium (assembly GCA_963612765.1). GTDB lineage: Bacteria > Actinomycetota > Coriobacteriia > Coriobacteriales > Atopobiaceae > Paratractidigestivibacter. The sequence goes on along the minus strand of CAVDXJ010000059.1, from coordinate 3,007 downwards.
GCCGGGTTGGCAAAAACGGGCGAACAACAGACGCAGGATGGACCCTTCCTCCCCGAGGGGCCCATCCCGTGCACGAGGGTTAAATATACCCAACGCAACACCGGCGGCCAATGCCAAACCGGCGCCCTAGCTCATTTTACTTGCTAAACGGCCATTCGCCCGCGACCAAAGACTCGACGCAGGCGGCAACGGCATCGTCTTCGACGGGGCCAATGTGCCAGCGGGCGGCGTCTGCAGCCTCTTGCATGGCGCCGGCGACGGCCACGCTGTTGGTCACCGCATTAAAGAGCGGCAGGTCGTTGCCGCCGTCGCCAAATACCACGACCTCGTCGTCCGCCAGGCCCAGGTAGTCGCGCAGCCACGTGAGAGCGCCGCCCTTGTTCCAACCCTTGGGGGTGATGTTAGAGAACATGGGCTGGGGCACGTCGAAGTCGAGCTCGGGGACCTCGCGGGAAAGCATGTCTACCCAGCGGCGGGTCTCGTCCAGGTCTCCCACCAGGAAGGCGTTGGCCTTGGGCACGGGCTTATCGGTGATCTGGGTGGTGAGCATGCCGCCTTCCGCGTAGGCGGGGAAAGCGATGGCCAGGTCGTCTACCGAGCCGCAGACCAGGTGGGGCTCGCCGTTCTCGTAGATCATAAGGCCCGAGCGCGGGACGTCGGCCAGCACGTCCTGCACGTGACGCAGGTAGTCGGGCTCCAGGCCCTTCTCCAAAACGGGCTGGCCCTGGTGGTAGACCTGCATGCCGTTGGCGGCGATGGCCGTCTTGTAGCAGGCCTCGTCATCGTCAAAGAAGCGGCCAAGCCACGAGTAAAAACGGCCGCTGGCCGGGCCAATGGCCAGGCCAGCGTCAAGAGCAGCGTGAAATGCAGCGCGGGTACGTTGCGAGACCACCTTGTTGCCGTAGGGCAAGATGGTGCCGTCGATGTCTGTGAGAATCAGCTTGATGGACACGTGGGGCGCCTTTCAAGTCGCGCGGCCAAGGGCTTCTCGTCTCTTAGGCCTCCTGCTCCAAGCCGGCGTTGACCAGGTTGGCGACCTCGTCGGCAGTGGTGGCGGCCAGCATGTTGGCGCGGAAGCCCTCGTCCATGAGCAGCACGGCCACGCGGGAGAGCACGGTCAGGTGCTCGGCGGCCTCGGCGGCCGGGATGAGAAGGGCAATGACGCAGGTGATGGGGGCACCGTCCATGGAACGCCAGTCAACCGGGTTGGCCAGCTTGGCGACCATGACGCAGGGGGTCGAGATGGCGGCGTTCTTGGCGTGAGGAATGGCGAAACCGCCCATCATGCCCGTGGTGCCCTCGGCCTCGCGGGCCTTGAAGGCCTCGTAGACGGCGTTGGAGTCGGTAGCGGCGCCGGCCTCGACGGCCTTCTCCGCCAAGAACTGCATTACCTCGTCGACGGTGGACGAAGCGTTATCGAGAAAGACGTTAGAGGCCAGAACTTTAGTGCTCATAGGTAGACTCCAATCTCGACGCATTGCCTTGGCGGCAGCATCATGTATGCGTTTTGCACTCGCGGACAAGAATAACACCGTTCACCGGTTCCACCATTGACAAACGGCGGAACCGGTGATGGTGAACGTTCACCTAGCTAGGGTTTTGGCGAGAAAGACGCGTGGACCGCCCGCGCTTAGGCGACGCCGGCCTCACGGCGCAGGCGAAGGGCCTCGTAGGCGCAGCCGTACATGGCCGCCTGGTTGCCCAAGCTTGCCGCCTCGATACGCACGTCCTTGCAGGTAGGAAGGGCGTGGGCATTGAAGCGGGCGCGCAGCTCGGGCGCAAAGGTGGCAAAAGCGCCGGCCACGCCGCCGCCAATAAGGTACATCGAGGGGTCAACCACGCAGGAGACCTGGGCCATTGCCTGGGCCAGGTACTCGCACATCTGGTCGACGGCAAGCTTTGCGCACTCGTCGCCCGAGGCCAGGGCGCGGAAGACCGAAAGGGTATCGGTCGCGTGCTCGACGTGGACGGGGGTGACGCCGCGGCGCTCGCACTCGGCGAGATAGAGGCGCACGATGCCCTTGGCCGAGGCGTACTGCTCAAGGCAGCCGCGGCGACCGCAGCCGCACGAGAGGGTCTCGGCGGGGTTAACGGTGATGTGGCCGATCTCGCCGCCGGCGCCAAACGCGCCCGCGACCAGGCGTCCGTTGACCACGACGCCCGCGCCCACGCCGGTGCCCAGCGCGATCAAGACGTAGCTCGACGCGCCATGGGCAACTCCTGCCCACATCTCGCCCAGGGCGGCGGCGTTGGCATCGTTGACAAAGGCCACCTGAGCGCGCGGGAACGTAGCCGTGATAGCGCCCACCAGGCCCTCGGGGTCAAGCTGGATGTTGGGAAGAAAACCCACGGTACCGTCGTCGGCAACGGGGCCGGGGATGTCCAGTCCGCAGGCGATGACGTCCTCGGGGACAGAGTCGTGAGCGGCCAAGATCTTGGTCAGGCCGTCGGTCACGATGGCGAAGGCCTCGTTGGTCGTGAGCTCGGGGGTGGGAATCTTGCGCTCTTCCAACAGCTCGCCTTCGGGGGTAAAGAGGCCCGCCTTGATGCTGGTGCCGCCGATGTCGATGCCCAGTACTGCTTCCATAGCACGCTTCCCTTCGTGTCGTGCGTGGCACCCGTCGCCGTTCTCGGGCGGCCGGGCGCGCCATTTCCATTGCACCATCATATGGATTCGAAGGCGCGTTTTGAACGAGGTCTTCCCAAAGAGTCGCTTAGCTGACACGATTTGCTCGGCGTGCGGGGACAATGCGTTCAAGGCACGCGAGAAAACCTCGTCGCAAACATAAAACGTCACAAGTAAGCCAACGAAACCGGTCCGGCCCAGTAGCCGGGCCTTTCTCGTTTACAAAAGCGCAGGTAGACAAGGTGCGTAGTATTCGACTACTTGGCAAATTCAATTTCGTTGGCTTACTTGTCGCGTTTTTCCTACGGCGCCCCTCGCCCGCATAGACCACTCAAGGAGAACCCCCTGCCCTTCTACCTTGTTCTTAGGTAGAAGGGCTTG
>CAVDXJ010000058.1:0-7854 GCA_963612765.1 Oscillospiraceae bacterium | reverse complement strand
ATCGTGTGCACCCCGCACGCCCGCAGCCCTTACTTTGACTACGAGAAGATGGTCGAGGCTTACGGGATCTTTAGGGATGCCGCGGCCAAGACAGCGCCCGACGTGCACGTGGCCATGGGTTTTGAGGTCGCGCACAAGAAGCTCATGCAGCTGGGCGTCGAGGATTGGGCTCCCTACCTGCGTTTTGCCGAGACGCCCGAATTCTTGCTGGAGCTCGACACTGCCTGCAACGCGGCCGATTTCCAGGAGTACGAGCGCACGATCTACACCCTGCAGGGCATGGGGCTTACCGTGATCATCGCGCACCCCGAGCGCTATCACGCCATCCAAAAGGACATCCAGATTGCCCGCAACCTGGTGAACATGGGTTGCAAGCTGCAGGCTTCGGCCGACTTTATTGCCGGCGGGCGCTTTGGCCGCGAGAAAAAGCCGGCCAAGAAGATGTTCGAGGAGCGCCTGTACACCTATATTGCCAGCGACGCCCACAAGCCCGAGCACTACACCTACCTGGCCCAGGCGCGCCGCGATTTCCCCGTGAGGGGCAAGCACTTTAAGTAACGGGGCGGCGGGTTTCTCGGCGTACCGCTACAAAATCGCGGGTCGGGCGCAAGCCGCGGGTCTTCTCGCTAGAAAAACACGGGTCGGGCGCAGGAATTGCGCGCCCGACCCTTTGTTTTGTAGCGAATCGGCCTCCAAGCTGCGCCCGACACGCCTTTTTGTAGCGAGAAGCCCCTCCCCTAGCGCCCGGACCGCGATTTTGTAGCGAGGCAGCGCGACAGGACCGATGTTTCCCTTGAAATTCTCTCAATTACATATATTTATATGTAATTGAGAGGTATTATCGAGTCATCCCATGAAGGAGGCTCCTATGCCCGTCACCATGCCCGTCTCTGAGATGCAACGCAACGCCGCAGCTCTCACCGAAGAGGCTATGCGCACAAAACAGCCCATCTACCTCACCAAACGCGGCAAGTCGGCCGTGGTTCTTCTCGACGCGCAAGAATACGATCGCCAGATGGCCTACCGTAACGCGATTCTTGCCCGCGAAGAGGCCGTCCTTGCCGGGATTTCCCAGGGACACGAGGAAATCGCGCAGGGCAAGAGTGTCAAGCTTGAAGACGCGCTCGCGCAGCTGGACGCCAAATGGGGCAATTAATAGAGAAGGACGACGAGAACGACCTCAAGGAATACGAGGTAGAGCTCGCCGAGTCGGTTCTTCTCGCCTTGCTTGTCATCACGTCCAAAGAAGACGCGCTTAAGGTCCGGCGTCGTCTGCAGATGCTCAAGGTGGCGCCCGCGATGGGCCCCGTTTACAACCCGATTTACGACTCGGCGATGCCAGATCGCGAGGTTCGTGCGACGTTTACCGGGCATTATGGGATTTACTACACCATTGACGAGGTCAATTCGAAGGTGGCGGTAGAGTACCTTGAGGACTGTCGGCGCAACCTCCTAAAGAAGTTCTCGCAGTAAATCGAGCAGGCCGGGCGCAGGAATTATGCGCCCGGCCTGCTGTTTTGTAGCAAGGCAGCGAGAAAAACGCGTGGGGTTCTCGGCGACTAGGCCTCTAGCAGACCCGTCTGGGCAAGGTTCTTGAACCAGTACGCGCTGGCCTTGGGATAGCGCTTTTGGGTCTCGAAGTCCACGTAGAAGAGGCCATAGCGCTTGTTATAGCCGTTGGTCCAGCTAAACTGGTCCTGCAGGCTCCACACAAAGTAGCCGGCCACGTTCACGCCGCCCTCGATGGCGCGGTGAATCCACGTGAGGTGTTGGCGCAGGTAGTCGACGCGCGGCGCATCGTCGATAAAGCCGTCGACAAAGTCGTCCTTGTACCCCATGCCGTTCTCGGTGACATAAATCTTTTTATAGTTGGGGTAGTCGTTCTTGATGCGGCAAAGCAGGTCATAGAGGCCCTCGGGGTAGATGATCCAGTCCCAATCGGTGGTGGGGATGCCCTCGCGCACGCAGGACTCGCCCACGCCCTTCAAGAACCAGCGGCTCGAGCCCTTCTCGCCGGTGCCGTTGTGGTGGATGTCGTTCTCACCCGCGGCCGCGCGCAGGAACTGGCACTTGTAGGTGTTGACGCCCAGGCAATCGCAGTAGGGCAAGGCGGCCGTGAGGTCGATGATGTCCTGCTCGGTAATGTCCAGCTTGCCACCCGCGATGGTCGCCAGCTTGGTCGCGGCGGCCAGGGTGTCGGGGGCGTAGTAGCCGCGGAAGGTGGCGTCCAAGACCCAGCGGTTGTTGATGACGTCGGCCATGCGAGCGGCGTCGGAGTCGGCGGCGCTGTTGGGGTCCAGGGGGTACTTTGGCTCGAGGTTCTGCACGATGCCGATCTCGCCGTCATAGCCGCCCTCGTGGAAAGCCACGACCGCGCGGGCGTGGGCCACCATCATGTTGTGCATGACCTGGAAGGCCTTGTCCAGGCGGTACTTCTCGCCATGGGGCCAGTTGCCCACGATGTACATGCCCTCGGCCGTCGCGGGAATCTCGTTGAAGGTAAACCAGTGTTTGACCTCGGGATACTCGGCAAAGCAGAACTTGGCGTAAGCCTCGAAGGCATCAATCGTCGAACGAGTAAGGAAGCCCTCGCCGCCGTTTTGGTAGAAGGCCTCGGGCGTGTCGAAGTGGTCAAGCGTGACGTAAGGGGTCACGTGACGGCGCTCGCACTCGGCAAAGAGGTCGTGGTAGAAGGCCACGCCCTCGGGGTTCACGTCGCCGGTGCCCGCCGGGAAGATACGGGTCCAGGCGATGGAGACGCGGATGCCGTTCACGCCAAAGCGCTCGCAAAGCTCCAGGTCAACCGGGTAGCTGTTGTAGAAGTCAGATGCCGGATCGGGCGAGAAGCGCCCTTGAGCGGCCAAGAAGTCGTCCCAAGGCACCTTGCCCTTGCCGTGGGTGCGGGTCTCGCCCTCGACCTGGTAGGCCGCAGTGGCGCCGCCGTAGACAAAATCTTTGGGGAATTGCCTGGTCATGATGGGTCCTTTCTTACTCGGTCACGTTCTCGCGCAGCCACTTGACGGCGCCCTCGGGGTCGCGGGTGAGCGCGATGTACTCCTGGCCGCGCGGCGCAAGCAGCTTGATGCCCAGGCGGTCGGTGTCGGCCTTCATGTCCTCGTAGTAGGTGCGCACCTGCGGGGCCAAGACGATGACGTCGTACTGGTTCATGATCGCGGTGTGCTGGCCGTAGGCTCCGGCGGCGCTGGCGATGTTCTCGCCGGTCTTGGCGGCGCCTTCCTTGATGGCGTTGGCGAGAAGGGCGCTCGTGCCCGCACCGGCGCACAGGACCAGGACCTTCAGGCCGTCGACGCTGGCGGAGACGGGAGTTGCGGGAGCCTCGGGGGCCGGGGCGGCCTCGGCAGTCGGCGCGGCGCTCGTCTCTGCAATGACCGGGGAGGAAGCGACGGCCACGGTCTTCTCGCCACCTGCTACGTTGCCTTCGACGGCCAGCTCGGCGGCTGCGCGCTCGGCCTCCTGGTCGCACAGCATCTTGTCGTACGCCTTAAGGAACGGCAGGTAGATGACCGCGTCCAGCAGCAGAATCAGTGCGATGAAGACCAGCGAGATCAGCTGGAAGTTGCACGAGATAAAGATGCCGATGGGGCCCGGCGTCGCCCAAGGCACGACGAAGGAGAAGCCGTTCATGCCCACGACGTCGATGAAGAACTTGGCCAGGCACACGTTGACGCAGCCGGTCACGGTGAAGGGGATGAACATGTAGGGGTTCAAGACCATGGGCGCACCAAAGAGCAGCGGCTCGTTGACGGCAAAGCACGTGGGGACGATCGAGGCCTTGCCCACGGCCTTGAGCTGCTTGGACTTCATGAAGAGGATCAGCAGCAGCGGAACAATGAAGGTCGCGCCCGTGCCGCCAAACTCGCCCACCAGCGACATGTTGAAGCACAGCGAGTGCGAGGGGTGGCCGCCGGCGAGAAGAACCTGCAGGTTCTCGGCCTGGTTGGCAAGACGGATGGGGTCGATGCCCGGCTGGACGATCGAGGGGCCGTGGATGCCGATGAACCAGAAGAACGCGGTGAAGAACTGGATGATGATCAGGCCGGGGTAGGTCTCGGCCGCGGCGAAGAGCGGCGAGAGGAGCTTGATCAGAATCTCGGAGAAGGGCACGCCCGCGGCGGCGCGCACAGCGGCGTCCATGAGGGCGCAGATGATGACCGAGCCCGCGAAGGGGATGATGTCGCGGAAGTTCTGCGCGATGGCGCCGGGGACCTCTTTGGGGAGCTTGATCGTGAGGTCGCGCGAGACGCAGAACTTGTAGACGCCCACGGTGATGAACGCCGCGATGAAGGCCGAGTACAGGCCGCGTGTGCCCATGCTGGTGCAGTCAAACGCGCTGACCTCGGTGCCGTCCAGAGCGGCGGTGAACTGTGTCACGGCCAGAAGCAGCATCGAGCACTGCGCGGCGATCATGGTCGAGCCGTCGTTAAGAACTTTGCCGTCCGGCATCTTGCGGTTCATCGAGGCGGTGAAGTTCTTGGCGGTGGTGCCGGCGCACATGATGCCCATGACGCCCATGGTGAAGTTGTAGAGCTTGTTGCACCAGTCGATGATGGGCTGGGGCAGCTCGATGCCAATAACGCCGGGAAGCGTGGCGATAAGCAGGAAGATCGACGAGGTAAGGACGATTGGCATGCAGCCGAGAAAACCGTCTTTGATGGCTTGCAGGTAGGGGTTGCGCCCTATCTTCTCGAAGAGCGGCTGCTGCTTTTCGAGCATCTTGATGATTGCGTCCATAGCGCTCCTTTTGCGTTGGATGCTTTACAGGGTCGGCGGCCGGTTGGTGGTAATGAGGTTTGGTACTTTGCCGCCGTAACGCGCCGCTCCCTGCCCGGTGGGAGCGGTTCGCTTGAGGTTGCCCGGTAACCTCTTGCTGGCCAAAGTGGGCGCGGTTGTGCGTTTTTGAGAATGACAACGTTGTCATTTGGCGTGATGACAACGTACGTCAAAAGGTGGGCCATCATGAGGTGAAAGCCGATAGGTTGGGCGAACGGTCCCATTCTGCCGGTGAGCGGATTTGTTCGAAGTTGTTCGAAAGGGTTCGAATGAGCAGAGAAGTGCACGGCGGGCCGTCGATGGTGGACGTTGCGCGCGAGGCGGGCGTCTCGCTAAAGACCGTGTCGCGCGTAGTCAACGAGCCCGATGCTGTGCGCCCGGCCACCCGCGACGCCGTGCACGCCGCGATGGAGCGGCTGGGATTTCGCGCCAACTATGCCGCGCGCTCGCTCAAGCTGGGGTCGTACAAGACCGTTGGCCTGGTGTTCTTTGAGCTGCACGGCGGCGAGCTGAGTGTGCTTTCGGGAATCTCGGGCGCGGCGGCCGAGAAGGGCTACGCGATCACGCTGGTCACCGCCGGTCCCGGTGAGCAGCTGACGCTGAGCGAAGCCGCGCGGCGCATGGCCACCTTGCCCGTGGACGCGATGATCTTCAACCTGGGACGCATGGTCGACGACTTTGAGGAGTACCGCTCGCCCACCGGGCTCAAGACCGTGATCGTCACCCCGTTTGAGCAGGCCGGATGCACCACGGTGTCCGATGACCAGGCAGGCGCGGCACGGGCGGCGACTCAACGGCTGATCGAGCTGGGGCACCGGCAGATCCGCTTCATCGCTGGCCCAAACGAGTCGCTGGCCAGCAGAAACCGCGAGCTTGGGTGGCGAGAAGCCCTGGCCCAGGCCGGGCTGGAAGCCGTCGAGCCCCTACGCGGCGACTGGGGCGCCGACTCCGGCTACGAGGCGGGTGCCCGCCTGGCCGCAAGCGATCCCGAGTGCACCGCCATTCTCGCCGGCAACGACAACATGGGCTACGGCGCAATGCTGGCCTTGCGCGACGCCGGCCTGGACGTCCCGGGCGATGTGAGCATCATCGGCTTCGATGATTCGTTGCCCGGGATGGTGCCAAACTCACAGCTTTCATCGATTCGCTTCGACCACGCTGAACTGGGACGACGCGCCTTCGACGAGGCCCTTCTCGCCGACTTGGCGCCGCGCCGCGTTCTTGTCCCGGCCACCCTTATCGAGCGCGGCAGCCTGGGGCCCGCGCGATTACGCTAGGCTCTACTCCCCCACGCCAAAGGTGAGATCGAGAAGGCGGGTGCCGGTGGCAGTGCGAAAGATGCGCTTGCGGGCTGCGGCGATCGCGGCGGGGCTGGCGTCATCCTCGAAGAGGTTCACGAGAAAGTCGGCTTCAACCAAGGCCTGGTAGTCGGGGCCGTCGATAGCGTCGTAGGTGTGGTGGTGGCCCACCAGGAAGGCCACGCGCTCGGCCCGCGCCGGCGAGAAACCCACCTCAAGGAGCATCGCCCGCGCGGGCTTAGGCCCCAGTTCCTCCTGGTATTTGCCGCTGCAGTTGCCGTACTTTTCCTCGGCGGGATGGATGCCGATGTCGTGGACAATCGCGGCCGCTTCCAGCGTGAGCTGGCACGAAGGGTCAAGGCCCTCCCCAGCCCCGATGGTCCGCGCGTAGCTGGCGACCTTGATAAAGTGCTGGATCCGCCGCGCGTCCCCCGCGTCGAACTCAATCATCTTGAGCATCAAATCTTGAAGCAGCGCCTCCCGGCGCGCCACGTCGCTATCGCACATGGAAATCCCCCTCACTCGCTACCAAAACCACCGCCCATAATAGCCCGCCGCAGCTCAAGGCATGCGACTTTGTGGACGATGTTATAATCTGGCAAAACCCGGAGGTGATCGCCATGATGTATCCCTACATGACCTTTGATGACGGCACCGTTGTCGTGCATTCCCAGTTGCTTGGCGAGAAAGACAGCCCCAAGGTGATTGTCCACTTCGAGCGACCGACTAACGACGGCTTTGACTCCGCCCGCTGCGAGCTGCCCTCGTATCAGTGGACCGACTGGGAAGGCCACTTTACAACCGACGAGAAGAACTCCTTCGAAGAATTCCTAGCCAACAACGCACACCTGCTGTTCCGCTTTGCCGCCAGCGGAGGCGCCAGAGTTGCCTAGCCTTTTTTACATTGGCGGTTATCGCGTCTTCTTTTGGTCCAACGAAAGTGGCGAGCCCATTCACGTGCACGTTTGTAAAGGCGCGTCGTAAGAGAAGTCGACCAAGATTTGGCTTACCCGCCAGCGCGGATGCATTGTGGCAAGCAACGGAGCACGTATCCCGGCCAAAACGCTCGACGACCTCTGCGAGATTATCGCGGCACAGCATGACCAGATTTGCGCAAAGTGGAAAGAGTTCTTCTTAACCGACGACGTCACGTACTACTGCTAGCCTCGGAAATTCGCCACAGCATCGAAACCTAATTGCGAAATGCGGCGGGCGCCCTCGCAAACAAAAAGTACGAAAGACGGGCGCACTCGGGCGACTTGGCGAGAAGACCGGCGATTTGACGTTGCGCCAACTGGGGTTTTGTTGGCCAAATCGGTTGGCTACTCGCAAAGATCGCAGAGTGCGCCCGTCTTTCGTGAAAAATGTGGCGCGCAGGCGCCAAGCGGGCCTATCTAGCCGAGAAGCGCCAGAGCACCGTGGACTCGAAGGGGTGGTCGGGGGTGCAGACGGGGTGGGGCCAGTCGGCGTGGTGGGAGTTGTCGGGGTAGAACTCCGGCTCGAAGGCAAAGGCGTATCGCGGCTGGTAGATGACCCCGTTTTTGCCGGTATCACCCTCAAACCAGTTGCCGGTGTAGAAGTGGGCGCCCGGCGTCGTCAGGGAAATCTGCAGCTCACGGCCGCTCGCGGGGTCCCAAGCAACCATCGCGTGCCGCGGCGAGCCGTCCTCGACGTAGCCGTCCACGCAGAAGCAGTGGTCGTAGCCGCGCGCAACCGCAAGCTGATCGCAGTCGGCCTCGATATCACGACCAATCGCCTTAGCCGC
>CAVDXJ010000057.1:0-7953 GCA_963612765.1 Oscillospiraceae bacterium | reverse complement strand
GGGTCACGACCGAGAGGCGCTCCTCCTCGAGGTACATCTGGTTGAGCGTGGTGATCTCAAGCTCGCCGCGGGCAGAGGGCTTGACCTCGGCGGCCTTGCCGGCCACGTCGCCGGGATAGAAGTACAGGCCAGTGACGGCGTAGGACGACTTGGGCTGGGCGGGCTTCTCCTCGATGGAGACGGCCTTGCCGGTCTTGTCAAACTCAACGACGCCAAAGCGCTCGGGGTCGTCGACGTGGTAGCCAAAGACCGTGGCACGGCCCTCGTTAGCGTTCTCGACCGCGCGGCGCAGGTGGCGAGACAAGCCGTTGCCGTAGAAGATGTTGTCGCCCAGGACCAGGGCGCAGGGCTCGCCGCCCACGAACTTCTCGCCGATGATGAAAGCTTGGGCCAGGCCGTCGGGGCTGGGCTGCTCGGCGTAGGTGAGGGTCACGCCGTAACGCGAGCCGTCGCCCAACAGGCGCTCGAAGTTGGGCAGGTCGGTGGGCGTGGAGATGATCAAGATGTCGCGGATGCCCGCCAGCATGAGGGTGGACAGCGGATAGTAGATCATGGGCTTGTCGTAGACCGGCAGCAACTGCTTGGAGGTCACAAGCGTCAGCGGGTACAGGCGCGTGCCGGAACCGCCGGCCAGGATGATGCCTTTCATAATGCGTCCCTTCTCGGGCGATAGTTCAACGATGGATATAGTTTAGTGGCAAACTCGCCAATCCACAGAGAGAAAAATGGCTGTTGTGCGCAAGCGAAACAGAGCAGGCCTAGGCAAACCGCGTCAAGACCAAAGTCGCAAAGCAAAGTACCAAAAAAACAAGGGAAACGACGAGACAACAAACCTTCCAGGCGGTCTTCTCCCCAATGACAATCCGGCGGTTGTTGAGGATAATCGCCAACGACGGAACGAGCATGGGGAGGATGTACCTAGACTGGCAACCGTTAACCGTCCCCAAACCAACTGGCGTAAACGAGAGGTACAAGGCGGTCGCCACCATTGCAAACGTAAATATCGCAACAAAAATGGCCCACAAAGAGGCACCGATACTTACGTGCTTAACGCTTGTATCGTCATTTGCAGAAACGCCCACAAGAGCCAAAGTACCGGCAGGAACACAGGACACAAAGACTTGCACGGGGCCTTGGGGAAGCACATCCACCAAGTTGTTTAGATAGGCAAAGCCAAGGGTATAGCCATGAGAATTGAAGGGGGCAAACAAGTCGCCAAACAAGAAGCGAGCAAGAATGCCCAAATAACCAATCGGATTGGAAAGAATAAAGGCAAGTTGCTTTCCAGAGTCCACATCGGACCCGCCACGATTGTCGGTCGTAGCGGCAGGTGCGCTAAACAAATAAGGCAACGCGAACGAGGCAAAGGTAAACAATCCAAAGAGAAAGACCGCAGTGTTATATCGCCTGCGCGCGCGCACGCTTGAGAAACGGTTTTTGGGAACAACGAAGAACAGGCCGATAACAGGGAAGTAAACAGCCTTGACGGCCAGGCCCATAAACGTAAACAAAAAAGCTAGAGCTATGTTCTTCCTAGTGAAATCCTCCCGCTTACCCCATGCGTATCGCAAGTAATAAGCAAAACCAAGCATAACAAACGAAATCATCCAGGGGTCATAAGAGAAGTTCGCGGCCTGCCAAAGCGAGGTGGGCAACAAACCGACAAAAGCAAATAGGCCCTTTTTAGACGGGGTAATGGCAATGGCCGCAGCAATCACCGCAGAATATGACAACAGGTTGCACAGCTTGGCAAGCATAACCGTGGACACAAAACTAAGGTGAAGCAACCTGCCAAGCCACAAAGCAAAGGCCGTTGGAACATAGCCAATTCGATTGAGCTCGTAAATCGACTCCTTGTTTTTATCGACACCGGCACGTCCTTGGTCAATATCGCGTCTCTGGGATTGGTTTAGATCTTCGCAATGGGCTTCATTCGCACTCGTGTCAAATTCTTCGATACTCACGGCGGAATGACCTAAAGCACGCTCATAGGCCTCGTCAATAAAGGATTGCTCGGTATCGGTGCACTGGCTCTGAGTGAGATACGAAGACTCCAGGGCATTCTCGTAGTGAATCTGGTCATCCCAAGAAAGTCCTGTGGTGACCGGAAGGCCATACATCAATATCGAGCCCGAAATAAAGGCAAGCAAGAAATAGGCAATTTGAAGAGAAACGCGCTTCTTTGCGAGCAGCGCGACCGTCGCGCAAAGCGCAAGCCCGCCAAAAATAAAAAAGACAAAGGGGAAACCCGCGCCAATACGAAACACCACAACAAGGCAAACAAAGGCAACCAGAACAATAAACGGCGCCCTTTGAGCTACCGCTTGCTTAGCGGGAAGAACAAGCCCACCGCGCGACTTCACCTTGAAATAGACGTACTGAGAGACAATGAACGCAGCCACAATAAAGACAACCGCGCGTCTCTTGCTCCAATCTCCAAGATTCGCGAAATGACTGAGAGGCGACCCAAGCACCGTAAGCCCCTCGAGCAGCACCCCTAAGACAACAGACACGCCAACCAGCTTAAGCAGCACCAAGACCTCAAGCCTGTCTTTTTCGACCATGCGTTTAATAAAGAGCAGGTCGGCCACCACAATGGCACAAAACACCACAAAGACAAAGAGCTGCGAGGCGCCGTGATGCAGCGCAAAGCGAGCAGACAGGCAAAGCGTGGCAAGCGCACCGCAGGCAACAATGGCCACGGCGAGCCAATCTATTTTCTTGGTACGAGAAACTGTATCTGGGCTCATGAAACAAAGGTCCTTCAGGTCAATATCGAACAATCGCGGGGTTAGCCGTTACACGAACATTTGGTCAAGGCCGCCAAGCTTATAGAGCTCGGCTTCTTTGGGGTCGGCCGAGAAATACGGCGAGAACCACTTGTCGCCGCAAGAGAACTTGTCGGACCACTTGCCCAGAAGAACGGCCTTGTCCTCGAAGTGCTTGTGCGACCTCTTCTTAAACGGCAAGCTGCTTTCGATGGTCGCCGCGTGGAAGAGCTGCGCCTCGGGCGTATAGATAACCTTGAGGCCCTGGGCGTCGGCCTTGAAGCAGAAGTCGACGTCCGAGAAGTCAAGCTGATAAGACTCGTCGAACCCACCGAGCTCCTTGAAATTGGACGCCGATACGGCGACGCACACACCGCTCACCGCGGCCACGTCCCTCACCGTCAACGGGTAGAACAGATAACCCGGAGAAGTGCGGTGCATACCCTTCGAGAGGTCAACGATTTGGTCGCCGACAAAAGAAAGGCCCGCCTGCTGGATAACCCCGTCCTCGTCACAGGTCATGGTCCCCACGGCTCCCACATCTTCGCGCAGGGCGAAGCCGACCAGAATGTCGAGCCAGCCAACCTCGGCCGGGCGAATGTCGTCGTGGGCAAAGACAAGAACGTCGCCCGTCGCGGCGTCTGCGCCGGCGTTTCGCCAGGCGGCCATGCCAAACTCGGTGTCCATGGTCACGCAGTGCACGGGGAAACGGGAGACGCGGGCAGCGTCGTCGATCGCGTCGACCTTCTCGCCCGAGCAAACAAACACGATCTCGACGTTCTTGAAATCCGTCGCGTTGATAGCCTCGATAAAAGGTCCGATAAGCTCGGCCTCTCCCCTAGTCGCGACAATAATGCTACAGGTGACCTCGTCGCCAACCAAGTAGCGGGGGCTGTAACGAAAAGCGCGGCCGTGCGAGTTCGAGACCTCGGCGGCCAAACCGACACGGTCAAGGTGCTGCTGGACCGCCTTGACGCCTGCCACGGTCGCGTAAGGCTTGCTATCGGCGTTGCCCGCGGTCGAGGTCTCGCTGATGCGCCAGTGATACAAGATCTTGGCGACGTGGTGAATCTTGCCGCCAAGCTCAGAGATCTTTAGGACCATCGCATGGTCCTGGGCACCGTCGAGCTCCTTATCGGATTGCTCGATCTGGCCCAAAAGCTCGCGCCGCACGGTAAGAAGGTGGCAAATGTAGTTGTTGTCGCGCACCATATCCAAGCTAAAGTCAGGCTTGAAAGAAGGATTGGCAAAGGTGCCGTCGGGCAAGAGCTTGTCCTCGTCGCAATACAGAAGGTTGATATCGGGGTTGGACTCGATGGCCGCGGCGTACTCGAACAGGATATCGGGCTCAAGAACATCGTCGTGATCGAAATAGCAGACGTAGTCGCCCTTGGCGATGGCCACACCCCTGTTGGTATTCTCGGTAATGCCGAGGTTGCCCTCGAGGTCAACATAACGAATTCGCGGGTCAGAAGCCGCGTACTCCAAGACCTTAGCGTGAAGCGCGGCTTCTTCGGGGGTAGAGTTGACCAGGATAAGCTCCCAGTTAGAGTAGGTCTGCGCCACCACAGACTCGACCATGTCGACAAAGAAACTCAACGGGGTCTTGTACAGCGGCACGACAACCGAGAAAAGCGGTGCATCGACGAACTCGCGATCTCTCTGGGCCGCGGCCTCGAGGCTGGTCAAGCGGTGGCTCGAGAGCCAGGTCTGGTAGCGGCCGTCGTCGTAGGCGTTGCAATACAGGGCGCCGCTGGCCTCGCACAAGCCAAAGAAGAGGTCCTTCTTAAAGTTGACGAATGCGCCGGTCTGCTCGCCGCGGTCGTCTAAAGCGGCCAAGCAAATGGTGTCCACGACCTCGCCCACGGTAACCGAGAAAGGAAGAACCCCCGTCTCGCGCGCAAGGGAATCCGTGGCCAGGCCGAGGCTCTCGCCAACAACCTTGCCCGCCTCGTTATAGGCAACGACCTTGTCAACCGTCAAAAGCTCGGTCGTCGCCACGACGCCGCGAACGATAAAACCGCCTTCACGGGGGATGAGCCTTTGGCACGTGATCGAGGACAGGCACTTCATGCCGGACCTGTCGATGTTGCGGATACGGGCGCACAGCTCCTTGTGGAGAAGACCGTTTGCCTTAGACTCGATGGCCATGGCCTTTGAAGAAACGGCCTTGCGCTCAATAACCCCAGAATCGGCGTCAAAGAAGATGAGCTCCTGATTGACCGTGAAATCGGCGAGAATGACGACGAACTCGCCCGAGTCCATCGACACCAACCGCGAAGGAAGCTCACGGCCATCCGAGGCATAGGAGGCAACACGCGCGGGCTTAACCGCGCCGCACGCAAAGAGCATGTAGTACTTGCCGTCGCCCCTGCAGTTGCCCTTGTTGTTAAACACACTCATATCGTCCACCTTCTGGCAAAAACTCAAATCAACAGACGATTAGACAAATCGAATCGCCAGCAGATACAAATAAGCCTACCGGCCATATGGGCCGATAGGGCTTATTTATGCCATGCTTAAACAAATCTATAGTAGCGTACCTGCGGCCCTGACGCTCGCCTTGAGACCGTGGGGTGTTGTTTTGCCGCGCGATTACCACATCAGACTTCGAATGAAACTAGTCCTTATCCCTCAAAGCGACTTCCTGGGCAAGAACCGTCAGCTTGCGACGCAAGACCGAGAGGGTCTCTTGCAGCCTAAAGAGACGCCAAAGCAAAATGGCGATAACGGCGAGAAAAACGAAGTTCGAGGCCGATTGAAAGCCCAAAAGGCCCGAAAGCCAATAGACGAGCTGGGGGAAAACCGCAGCAAGAATGAGCAAAACAGACAACCCCAGCCAAAAAAACGTGTCCTGGGTATCGAACTGCGACTTCTTGATGTTGCGCGTGACCATAACAAGAAGAAGGACGGCGCCAATAATAAGGAAGATGCGAAGGTTGGTTGTCACGGTCAGCTCCTAAACCACTGCGAGAAAAGAATCGACGTGCAGGTATTGAGCATGTAGCTGATCGACCTCGAGAAGTTAAGGTAGCTCTCCCCTGCCGAGCGCTCCCTCATGCTGACCTGCACCTCCTCGACCTTGAAGCCCTTGCGAATAAGGCATGCCAAGGTATCCGGCTCGGGAGAAGCCCAGCCCTGCGTGGCAAAAAGCTCGATCGCCGCAGCGTTGTACAGCCTCATACCCGAGGTCGGGTCCATGATCTTTTTGCCGGTCGTGAGCCTGATCATGTTTGAGATGAGGTTCGACCCCAGCATACGAAGGCTGTTGGGCTTCTTCTCGGTCACAAAACGAGAGCCGATGACGATGTCGGAGCCCGTTTGGCGCATCTTCTCAACCAGCGCGCCGATATAGGCGGGGTCGTGCTGGCCATCGGCGTCGAATTGGATCGCCATGTCATAGCCGTGGCGCATCGCGTACTTCATGCCCGTTTGGACACCCGCGGTAAGCCCAAGGTTGGTCGGGTGGCTTACATAGCGGTAGCCGTTGTCGCGGCAGATCTGGGCGGTGTTGTCGCGGGAACCGTCGTTGATGACCAGGTAATCAACGTCGGGGGCGACCCGCGTCAATTCCTCGATCGTCGCGGGCAGCGAGCCCTCCTCGTTGTATGCAGGCACAATGGCCAGTACTTTGCTCAACTTATACCTCACCACTTGATATCAATATGCAGCTTGTTAATCATAAAGCTATACGTCGAGAGGAACGCCGGCATAGTGTGCGCAAGATAGACCTTCTGGACAACAAGGAGCTTGCTAAAGGCCCCTTTGTTGGCGCGGGCATAGGCCGCGTTGATGTACGGAGACTTGCGCCACGTCTTGAAGTTGGCGTCGAGAAACCCGGTGATCTCGTCGATATCCGCCTTGATGTTCTCGCCCTTGGTGGAAGAGAGGCGGAAAAGAAGAGAGACGCCTAAATGGAGGAAGGCCACGGCGTCGAGCATCGGCAAAAGGTCGGGCCTTGCTTTTTCGTAGAACGACTTGATCTCGAGAAACGCGGCATAAATAGACTCGACCTGGGCCTTCTTGACCGTGTTAATGATGGAGCCGGCCCTGACCATGTAGCAAATGAGGGACTTGGGCACAAAAACCACCTTGCCGCGCATATCGCAATAAGCGAGCAGGTGGAAAGCCAGGTCGTCCAAGACGGTGGGCGGGTTGGTGAGGTTGCGCATGTTCTTAAGGACGCTTGCCCTAAAGCACTTGTTCCAAGGAGCACCGTTGAGCTCAACCAGGCGGCCGGGGTCCTCGTCGATAACAAAAGACTTGCGGGGGCCTGCCATCTCACGGGAGTAAAGCTTGCCCGTCTCGAGGTCGATACGGTCGAAACCACAAACAGCAATGTCGGCGTCGGCGTCCTTGGCGGCGCGATAGAGAGACTCGGCAAAATCGGGCCTCACGTAATCGTCGCTGTCGAGAAAACCGATGTACTCGCCCTTGGCCAAGGCAATGCCGTCCCAGCGGCCCTTCCAGACACCCTCGTTGGGTTTGTCGATAACGACGACCTTGCCGGGGTATTTTTGCTCATAATCGCGAAGGATATCGATGCAGTGGTCGGGAGAGCCGTCGTTAATGCAGATGGCCTCGATATTCTCGAGCGTCTGGTTCATAAGGCTATCGAGACACTTGGGGAGGTACTTCTCCACCTTGTAACAAGGGACAATGACGCTAAGCGCAATTTCTTGACTGCAAGACATCGAGGAAAGCCTTTCAAAATAGCAGGTGAATTAAATTCGTCCGATCAAAAACATGAATCTGGCACTTAGATCCGCGGCTACGGTTCTTCGGTATCGCAGGGGCTTGACGGCTTTTTTGAATCGAGCCAAAAAAGTCCAATCGCACAAGGACCTAAGCAGCTCCCTGTCATTCTCCTTGAGCTCGTCACCCAGCACGCGATAGAGCTCGAGGTACATGGAGCGCAGCCTGCTAAGGCCATCCGTCAACAAGAAGGACTTCAGCCTAAACGCAAGGAGCTTGAGGCCTTTCTCGTTGCCCTCCGAGACATTGTTGCCGTGCCTTCTGTAAAGTGCCTGTACGCTTGGGCCCTCAATAAAGGTGCCGAACGCAGTGGCAATGGCATACGCGGCCCAATCATGGCCGGGGACACGAGAAGGGTCCAGCATAAGCAGCTTATCTCGCATGGCGCCGTTGAAGGTCATGACGAATCCCGGCACGGCGGCCTCGGTAA
>CAVDXJ010000056.1:0-7959 GCA_963612765.1 Oscillospiraceae bacterium | reverse complement strand
ACGCGGTGTTGTAGCCGGTGAAGCGCACGCGGTTCTCGGAGTCGCGGATGGCGATCAAGATCTTGCCCACGCGGCGGCCCACAAGGAAGGTGCACAGGCAGAAGAGGGCGATCAGGACGGCCAGGGTCACGTAATACAGGGCGATCTTGGTGGATCCGGCGTCAAGCGAGAAGCCCAGCAGGGTGTCGAAATCGGTGAGGCCGTTGGAGCCGCCGGTGTACTGCTGGCAGCCGATGAGCAACACGGACAAGATCATGGCCAGCGCCTGCGAGAGGATCGTGAAGTAGACGCCCTTGATGCGGTTCAAGAAGGTGAGAAGACCGATCACCACAGCCACGGCCACCGGCACCACGATGACCATCACGAAGGCGAAGGCCGGGTTGGTGAAGGGCGACCACCAGAAGGGCAGGCTGTCGAACCCGGCCCAGGTCATGAAGTCGGGAAGCGAGCCGGCCGAGGCCTCGAGCTTGAGGTACATGGCCATCACGTAGGCGCCAAGGCCAAAGTAGACGCCGTGGCCCAGGCTCATGATGCCCGTGTAGCCCCAGATCATGTCGAGGCCCAGGGCCACGATGGCAAAGCACATGTACTTGGCGATGAGGCTCACGCGAAACATCGGCAAAACGAAGGGGGCGACGGCGAGCAGGACAAAGACGACGGCCGCGACGACCCATTTGTAGGATTTCTTCTCGGACATTTAGCGGAACACCCCCTTAATCCTCGAGCGAGCGGTTGTGGGTCTCGAAGAGGCCCTTGGGCTTGAACTGAAGCAGGATGACGATGCAGACAAAGATCAGGACCTGGCCGATGGAGGCGTCAGTGAGGAACTCGAAGGCCGACTGGCCCACGCCGATGAACGCCGCGCCAAAGACCGAGCCAAAGATCGAACCCACGCCGCCAACGACGACGGTCATGAAGGCGTTGACGATGTAGTTCTGGCCCAAGGTGGAGCCAATGAGGCCGATCCAGGTAAGCGTGCAGCCGGCAAGGCCCGCAAGGCCGCAGCCGAAGGCAAAGGTCACGCCGTCGATTCGGCGGGTGTTGACGCCCAGTGCGCTGGCCATCTGGCGGTTCTGCATGACGGCTCGGATGTTGCGGCCCCAGCGGGTCTTGAACATCAGGACATAGACCGCGGCCAGGGCTACCAGGGCGATGACCAAGATCCAGATGCGCGTGTAGGGCAGGTAGACGCCGCCAATCTGCAGGGAGCCCTGCATGTAGGCCGGGACCTCGACGCCCACGTTGGCCGAGCCAAAGAGGTTGCGGGCGGCCTGCTGCAAGATGAGGCTCACGCCCCAGGTGACCAAGAGGGAGTCCTCGGTGCGGCCGTAGAGGTGGCAGATGACGAGCTTCTCCAATGCCAAGCCGAGAAGGGCGGCCACGACGAAGCTCAAGACGATGGCCACGGGCACGTAGGCGCCCAGTGCGTCGGGGGCCACGGACTTGAAGATGTTCTGGACGACGTAGGCGGTGTAGGCGCCGATCATCATGAACTCGCCGTGGGCCATGTTGATGACGCCCATGAGGCCAAAGGTGATGGCCAGGCCAATGGCGGCCAAAAGCAGGATGGAGCTTAGGCTGATGCCGTTGAACACCTGCATAAGGATGGTTTCCACGTCACACCTCCTAGTTGCTAAGGCCAGCGGCCCAGTCGTATGTCTTCAGGTACGGGTCGGGCTTGACAGGGTCGCCCGTGGACCAGATCTCGTCGATCAGGCCGTCGGCGTTGATGCGGCCGATGCGGACCGGCTTGTACATGTGCTGGTTGTCGCCGTCGATCGTCATCGTGCCCTCGGGGGCGTCGAAGGTGATGCCGCCTGCGGCCGCGCGGACCTTGTCGACGTTGGTCGAGCCGGCTGCCTCGACGGCAGCTTTCCACAGGTAGACGGCGTCATAGCCGGCCTCGATGGGGTCGTCGGTCACGCGGGTGTCGCCGTAGGCCGCCTTATAGGCCTTGACGAACTTCTCGTTTTCGGGCGTGTCGGTGGACTGGTAGTAGTTCCAGCTCACCAGGTGGCCCTCGACGTAGGAGGCGCCGATGCCGGCGACCTCTTCCTCGGCGATTGAGACCGAGCAGGTCATGACGTCGTCGCAGGTGATGCCCGAGTCCTTGAGCTGCTTGAAGAAGCTCACGTTGGAGTCGCCGTTCAAGGTGTTGAAGACAAAGTCGGGCTTGGCGGCGCGGATCTTGTTGATGATCGTGGCGTAGTCGGTGTGGCCCATGGGGGTGTAGGTCTCGCCGACGATCTCGTAGCCCTTGGCCGCGGCCTGGGCCTTGATCACGGAGTTTGCCGTGCGCGGGAAGACGTAGTCGCTGCCCACCAGGAAGATGCGCGGGCCATAGTTCTCGGCCAGGTAGTCGACGGCGGGAACGATCTGCTGGTTGGGAGCGGCGCCCACGTAGAAGATGTTCTTGGACGACTCCATGCCCTCGTACTGGACGGGGTACCAAAGCAGGCCGTTCTTGGACTCGAAGACAGGCAGGACCGCCTTGCGCGAGGCGGAGGTCCAGCAGCCAAAGACGCAGGCCACGCCGTCGGAGTCCAGGAGCTTGGTGGCCTTCTCGGAGAAGGTCGCGTTGCTCGAGGCGCCGTCCTCGATCACGGGGACGAGCTGCTTGCCCAGGACGCCGCCGGCCGCGTTGATCTCGTTGATGGCCAGGACCTCGGCGTCGCGGACCGAGGTCTCGGAGATGGCCATGGTGCCCGAGAGCGAGTGGAGGATACCGACCTTAATGGTGTCGCCAAAGACGCCGTCGGTGCCGTCGGCCGCGGTGGCCGAGTCGTCGCTTGAGGCGGCCGAGGTCGCCTGCGCGATGGCGCTGCCGTTGCAGCCGGCTAGAGCGGTTGCCGAAGCCGCGAGGCCCATGAGCCCCACGAACGAGCGGCGGCTCAGGGTTTGATCTGCCCGAGTTGCTGTCATCCAAGCCTTCCTTTCCTTGATTTGGTGCCTGGATGTTTTATAGACGCGGGCGGTGAGCGGTTGAGTTGCGGCGGCGAACGGCGAAACAGGATAGTTGCAGGGGGTAACAATCGACACACAAGGGTTCGCGACCGTCTATCGCGCCGAAATCGCGGGGAAATATGGGCTGGGGGCGTGGTGGCCGGGCCCGTGCGGAGCCTTTACGTTTGGGGGGCTTGTCGGAACCGCGGGCCCTTCTCGCTATATGTTTGAAGGGTTGTCGGAGTCATTTCATTCCGACAAGCCCAGGAACGTACAATCTTTGTTCCGACAAGTCCCCAAACGTAAGCACCAAGAAGTTTCGCGGAGACAAACCCTCTCGAATCAATGTCTTAATTCGATCCGGCGAGTAACCGCGTCAAAAGCCGAAGCGTTTGCCCAGTTGGCGAAGGGCCAAAACCCGCCGATACTTCCCTATCCCGAATTAAGACATTGATTGGGCGAAGTTTCTTTGCAGACGACCGGTCAACAACGCAAAAAGCGAAGTTGCCAAAGCAACCCCGCTATTTGCGTGAAGCCGATATTGAAGACACTTCCTCATAAGATTCAGCACGAGTTATCGCGATTCTGGCAAGCCCGACGGCGTATACAAGTGCGTTCAAGGCACCCGGAGGCATCGAGGAGTTTAATGAAACGCGTGAACTCACGCTCCTGAATGCTCATCGATATATTCCTTTCCCAAGGCTTTGACAATTTGTGCACGGCTCTTGGCCTGCGCCTTGAGCGCAGCGTCATTCTCCCTCCGACGCTCAAGTCGCAGGCGAATTTCCTCAACTTCATCCGCCTTGAGGTATTTACTTCTCACATGAGACCCCTCGCGATACTGCAGGTAAAAATACGCGCGACCGTTGATAATCCTCCTACGAATGCTCCCTCGAGGAAGCGAGTCGTTCTCAGACTCAATAGCGCGGGATATGCGCAGCGACCGGTCGTACTCCTCCATGAGCACTTCTTCCAATACCGACACGGCGCCTCCTTTACCCTACATTTTCATAGTATCTAATAATTGTAGGGTAAATAAATCGCTGGGATGCCCTAAAGACCCTCTTCGCACGAAATGGATTCACGCTCATTGAAGGCCATCGCAACTGAGAAGCCGTCGGATGCCTCGCTGCCGAGATACTCCTCTAAGACGGCAGAATGCCCCCGGCTCGCCAAGAATCCTCTCGAAGGTCTTAAGCTGCTCACCCGTAAGCTCACCAGACTTCTTATGCTCAACGGTCAGAGCCCACCAAATCGTTTGCATCATGTTGCAATTACCGCAGGTCCTGGGCGAGACGACGCCAAACATTCCCATGCGCGGAGGATAATCCCAGCCAGCATTAAACGCTTCGCTGGGCGTAAGGACCTCCGTTTTGCCGCAAACCTCGCACACATGCACAAGCGGCACGTTCTCCCACTTCCCAAGGTCTTCGGAGATTCCGGCTCCATCACCCTCATTGCGCCCCATAACTTGTTACCTCGTTCTCTTAAATCAAGCCACCTTCTAGTCAACTTTGCATCGTCAGCCAAACGCTTACGCCACCAGGGGTATCGAATCGACGTTGCACTCGGTCATGCGGCCGCAGACGCTGCGCGCCTGGGCGGCGAAAAGCTTGGCGCGCAGACTGGCGTTCTGGGCCGTAAGCTGGCCAATCAGCTCCCAAGGGTCGGGCTGAGAATTGCGGGCAGCCTCGACCATAGCCCGCAGCTCGGCGTTGCGATACAACGTTGACCGGCTAACGCCCGACTCTGCGGCCACCGAGTAGAAATCGACCTTCGCGGGCCGCCTCAGCAGGCGAGAAACCGCCGCCTCAACCTGTGCAAGCTCCACCTCGCAGCGCTCCGCGTTGATTCTCATCAAGGTATCGTTGCCCATAACGCCCTCCTCGTCTGAACTTCTCGCCGTATATGGAAGGCAGCGTACACGGGCCACCGGACATAAATTGAAAGTGCGGGATGAAACCGAGCCTCCCCCGCACCGCAGACGCCGAGAAACCCGACGTCGCGGAAGCTTTTGGGACTGCGCAGAGGGAGTCACTATTCAGGCGTGGCGGCCATCTGCAAAACGCGAACTCACCATAAACCACGGTCAGATAAAGACAACCTCAACGGTAAACACCATGTTTGCAGGTAGCTAACCTGGCACCAAAAGAGGTTTTAATCGCGCAGCCCCCGGAAGGCGAACGTCCGGTTAGACGTCCACCTCAAACGTATTGGTCTGGTTGGCCAGGTCGATCTCCAACTGAAGGTCGGCGATCTGGGCAGAAAGCGCAAGGTAATCGCGCTCGGCCTCGGCCGGGTCGAAGTTGGCGTACTCGAATTCCACGCGGGCGCTTGAATCCCAGCGGCTGGAGCTCAGGCGGCGCTTGGTAGGCGTGCCGCGCATCTCGGAGAGGATCGCCAGTTCCCTGTTCATCATCGCAAGCTTAATAAGGGCCTCGTCGATGGTCATGCCGCAGCCGGGCAGGGCCGCGGAGTTGTTGAACAGGTGCAGCGCATGACGCACAGCAAGGACCTCGGCATCGATCGCGGCAACCTCATCGCGAGCCGCACGGTAGTCGTACGCTGGCGCCTCGGGCTTCTCGCCAAGCGAGCATTGGTAGGTCTTGTCCCTGCGCTCGGCAGCCAAGATATGGGACTTCCTGTCCTCAAGCGACTTGATGTACTTGCCCGCACTCGCGGATGTGAACTGCCTCGTCATGATTGACCTCCCAGGAGCAATACCCCCTACGATTACCTGCGAATTAACGAGAAACCTCGCCGCGTAGGAACAGTCAAACACCCGCCGCGTTCGGACCGCAACAGTCGCATCAGGGACTTTTTTCAAAATCTCGATGCCCAACACAAGGAAGGCCGACGAGACGAACCGTCGGCCTTCCCCCATTGGCTAATCGCCGCGTCCGTCTAAGCGGGCGCACTCCACAAGCCGTGAAGGTTGCAAAGCTCATACACCGTCGCCGCCTGACCCGCCGGGACGGCAAACTTCGCCGCCGGCTCGTCGCCGGGCGCAAGGCGGGTGACCTCCAGGTGAGCCCCATAGGCGACGGCGATAAGCTGAATGTAGTGCGCGGCCAGCATCGGATGGTCAACGGACCCCACGCGAACACACAGCTCATCGCCCGCGCGCGTCACGGCCGGGACATGCTTCTCTCGCGCGCCGTCGCTCGTCCCCGCGACCAGGGGAACCATCGGCTCGCCGCAGCACAGGGGCGTCACACCCCCGTCGACCAAAACCGCGAAGACGTTGCCGCAACGAGCGCACCGCAAGAACCTGACGTCAGACATAACAACCCCTTTCACCGCATCCTACCTGCATCTTTAATGTAAATCTACCCACAGGCGGCAGGCCCGATACCGCGGTTGAAGGCGCTATGAGAGTAGCTCGTCTTCGACGCCATGCGCGAACGCAGCTGCTGCATAATGAAAATCGGCTTCTAGCCACAATGCTTCCACCCACAACAGAAGATGCGCAGTAAGAACGGAGAAGGTCATTCCAGCTGCCCGCGCATACAGGGCCCCGCTCAACGCAGGCGGAGCGCCTGTCCTTCCCGCCGACTGGGACGACGAAGACGGCGAATAGTAGAACCCGTCTATAGATTATGGCCCGCCTCCATCGCATTGTCCGGGCCACGTTGAAAGTCCCATGCAGCCAAACTCCGACTTTGCTGCAAATGCACCCCAGTTGCCCGACCGGACCAAACTGCCAACTGGGGAAATGCACATCGATAGGTCGCGATTAACCCCTAAGCGAAGATATATGCCAAAGATTTGCCGCAAAGTCGAAGTTTAGCTGCTGGCCCTTGGTCATTTCGAACCATGGCACGGTCGGTCACAGGCAAACCCGCTGCAACGCGAAAGAAGGGCCGCCGATAAACCGGCGACCCTTCTTTGTCCCTGCCTCACTTGGAGTCCACGAGAACTATCTCACTGGGGTTAACTTAAGGCAAAATCACATGGACGCGCCCTCGCGGCTAAACGTCCTCCTCATACTCATCGGAATCCAGCACAATTCGCTTGATGTTGTATTCCGTGTGCTCATAGGGCTCAAACACGTAGTCGAAGGGGTACGTTGGCTCAGGCTCTTCCTCTTCGTCATCTTCGTCATCGTCAGGCAACGGACCCCAATACGGCCACCGATCGCCCGTTATCTCATAGACCTTCCAGCGGCGCCATTCTCGCGAGCCGCGCCTCGGCTGCTCGAACGCCCCTTCTATGCGCTCGATATAGTTCACCGCGCCGGATAAGGTCGTATAGGCGGTCTCGACGCAGTCGAAGTAATAGTCGCAATCATAGCTAACCGCATGGACAAGATAAATTGTTGAATTGTGTTCGCTCATATACGCCCTTCAGGCTAGCAATCTAATCCGTTGGCAACTTGCCGTCGCCCGAAAACCTTATAAGCCCCGCCCGCCCAACTTTGAATCCAAAACAAACCGTTCAACCTCGTAGAAGGTGCATTCATCCGGCTCGAACACGTAGTCAAAGGGGTGCGTAGGCTCAAAATCGTCGTCTTCTTCATCGTCCAGGTCGTCATCGTCGTCCAGCGGGCCCCAGTACGCGTATTCATCGCCTTCGAACGCGTACAGGCTCCAGCGACGCCATTTACGAGAATCGCCGCCACGCGAGCACTCGTAGGCCCCGCAGTCGCGCTCGATATAGCTCACGGCACGAGACATGCTCGTGAACGCCGCCACCGCGAAGTCGTAGGCGTCCTCCCAACAGTCACCGCCGGATTTATGGACAACGTAGATTTCAACACCGCTATTGACCATAGACGCCCCCACTCAACTAATTGCCGTTTTCCAAACACAGTCAATCACCCGCCACGTTCGGACTGCAACAGTCGCATCGGGACTTTTTTGAGCAAGGGCATAAGACAGCCCAGCATCTTCTCGCCGTCAAAACCCATACAGAACTGTTAGCCTTTTGACATAGCTTTTGACTACATATGGGAGATAACGCCGCTCTTTTTATGCGCCCGTCGCCGAGAAGAGCCCCTCCATGGCGCCCCCAAAC
>CAVDXJ010000055.1:0-7966 GCA_963612765.1 Oscillospiraceae bacterium | reverse complement strand
GTCCAGCGTCGCGGTGGCGTTGGCGTCCGCGCGGCCATCGTAGGTCTTGTCCGCCGCTGCGGCCGTGACGCGCAGATCCTTGGCCGTGATACTTGCCTTGGCCTCGACCGTCCCGGCAACGGCGTAGTTGGCGGCGTCATCGCCCGAAAGGGCGACGGCGGCCCTGACGGTCTTCTCGCCGCCCACGTTCTTGTCGGCGAAGAAGGCCGATGCCACGCTGGCGCTCACCTTGTCGCCGTCCACAACGCCGGACAGATCGACGGTGGCCGTCGCCACGGCGTTGCCGTCATAGGTCTTGTCCTGGGCCTTGAGGGTGGCGGTCAACGGCTTGGCCGCGATCTGGAAGGTGCAGAAGGCAAAACCGCTGTAGCTGGTGTTGCTATCGGGCACGCTCACTTGCATCAGATAGACGCCGGCCTTGGCCGGGGCCGCGTCAAGCTTCTGCCCCATGGCATCGTAGTAGGTCACGTCCAGGTCGCTGGCCTCGAGCTTATTGCCCTCGACCGCAATGGCGGGCGCCTGGGCCTGCCCGTTGTAGGTGAACTCGTCGCCCTTAAGGTCGATATCCACCTGCTCCTTGGCGGCAACCTCGACGGTGACCAGGATCGCGTACTCCTCGTAGTTGGCGCTCTTGACCCTGACCCTAAGCACCGCGGTCTGGCCTTCAGTCGCGCTGTCCTTGAGCTTGTACGTCAAGGTTCCGTCGGCAAAGGTCGGCTCGCCGTCAATAATGCCAAGCGCGTCCAGGCAGCTCACCTGCACCGAGCCGCCGGGGACGATGTAGACCTGGCAGCTGCCCTGCTCGCCGGCCTTGCCCGCGATGACCGGCGTATAGCCTTGGGTCTCGACTTTCTTGATGGTCGCGGGCTGCGAGCCCTTGGCGTCCTTAAGCACATAGTTCCTGCCCACAGAAGTGGCCTTCAGGGTAACGGAGAAGTCCACCTTGGTGGCCGCGCCCTCGCCCGTGGCGTTGACGCCGTCGTAGGCCGCGCCCGTCACGGTGTAGTCGGCGCCAACGGCAAGTGACTCTCCCGCAAGCAGGCCGTCGAAGCTCACGCCGGTGACGGTCGCCGCGGCCGTGCCGTCGTAGGTCTTCTCCGCCACGGTCGCG
The DNA here is from genome assembly GCA_963612765.1 of Oscillospiraceae bacterium. GTDB lineage: Bacteria > Actinomycetota > Coriobacteriia > Coriobacteriales > Atopobiaceae > Paratractidigestivibacter. The sequence goes on along the minus strand of CAVDXJ010000055.1, from coordinate 6,855 downwards.
CCCGTGACGGTGAGCTGCTTGGCCACGATGGTCCCCGTGACGCCGGCGGGCTGGGTCAGCGTGTAATTGGCCGCAGCCTTACCAGACAGCGAGAAGGCCGTGAAGCTCACCGGGATGTTCTTCCCCACCGTCTTGGACGAGAAGGTCGGCGTGCCGTTGACCAGGGACACGTCGTCGCCCGCAACGACGCCCGCGAGCGTCGGCGCGCCTTCGATGGTCGCCGCGGTCGTGCCGTCGTAGGTCTTCTCCGCAACCGCCAGACCCGCGATTGTCAGGGCCTTGGGGGCGATCGTGAAATCAGCCGTGGCGGTGACGGCCTCGTAGTTGGCTGTCGCCGGGAAGGTCGCCTTGACGGTGTAGTCGCCCGCCGCGGTGGGCACGGCGTCGGCGTAGGCTTCGTCCGCGGCGCCCTTGGCCTTGTACTGGTACGTCACGCCGTCGGTTACGTTGGTGGTGCTTGCGGGCACAGGGGCGTTGGCCTCGCTGCCGTAGGTCCAGCCCTCAAGCGTGACCGAGGCCTTGCCCGCGGCCTTGGTGATCGTGGCCTCTCCCGCAACGCCTTGGGGCAGCTCGTAGTTGTCCTTGCCGGCGCCGGTGAGCGCCAGGCCGTCGATGACAACGTCTTTGTTCTCGCCCACGTTGGCGTCCGCAAAAGCGGCGGTCATGTTACTCGTGTCCAGCGAGACCTGGTTGGACTCGCCCGCAACGACGCCGTCGATCCAAACGTCCCAAACGTCCGCCTCGGTCGTGCCGTCGTAGGGCTTGTCGCTCGTCACGACATAAACGTCCAGGGTCTTAGGCACAATGGTGCCCGTGCCCGACGCATCGGCAGCCACGGTATAGTTGGCCGCCGCATCGCCGGTAAGCTCGACCTTGGCGGTGACGGCCTTGTTGGCGCCGGCGTTCTTGTCCGCAAACAACGCTTTGCTCACCAAGGTGCCCACAGAGTCGCCGGCAACGACACCGGTGAGCTCGACACGCGAGACGGACGCGCTGGCCGTGCCGTCATAGGTCTTCTCCGCAACCGTCAGGCCCGCGACCTTTAGCTCCTTGGCCGTGATGGTAAACGGGACCTCCGTCGTGCCAAAGACCACGCCGGCGCGCCCGTAGCTCACCACCAGGCGGTACTCGCCCGCGTCCTTGGGCGCCTCGTTGTTGGCGATGGCAACGTAGCCGTCGCCGCTCTTTTTTTGCCAGGTGCCGGTAAACGTCGCGCCCGCCACGTCATACGAAGCCTTGGCGCCCGTAAGGTCGACGGCCACGGCCTGGGCGTCGTAGACCTTGGACTTGGCGGCGTCGCCGCTCATCTCGGCGCCGCCGGCACAGGTCAGCAGCTTGACGCCGGAAATATCGGCAGGAACGGTGTCGAGCCTGAGGTGGCTGTCCCCGTCCTTCGTCAGGGTGTAGCCGTTGGAGTCGCTCGTGAAGACGCCCGTGTCCGTGGATCCCGCAACGACCGCCGGCGAGCCCGACTGGGTCATCGCCGAGACGCCCACGCGCGAGTCGCCGTTGAGCGTCGCGCCGTCCTTAACGCCCACGGACTTGCCCCTATCCAGGAAGACGTTGCTGGCCGACCCCTGGTCGCCGGTGCCCGCCGTGTTCCCGGTGATGTTCACCGTGCCGGAAAGCTTGAGCGTGGCCTCGTCGTACACGCCGCCGCCGTAGTAGACGGCCGTGTTTCCGGTGATGGAGCCGCCTGCCATGGTCATCGCGCCGTTGTTGTACACGCCTCCGCCGCGATAGGTGCCGGTGTTGCCGGTGACGGAGCCGCCGAGCATGGCAATCGTGCCCTCGGCGTACACGCCGCCGCCGTAGCCGCCGGTGTTGCCGGCGATGGAGCCGCCGGCCATGGTGAACGTGCCGTTGCTGTACACGCCGCCGCCAAGGAAATCGGAGCTGTTGCCGGTGATCGAGCCGTTCCAAAGGGTCAGCGTGCCGTTGTTGTAGACGCCGCGGCCCTTCTCGCCGTCTTTGTGGGTAATCTTGCCGGCCGCCTCGCCCGCGTGGCAATCGGTGACGGAAAGAGACGCGCCGGCGGCAACCTTGACGGCGTCCTTGCCCGCGGGACCGGTGACGGTCTTGCCGTTGAGGCAGAGGTTGACGTTGTAAGAGCAGGTCCAGGTATCCAAGAGGGCGACGTCACCCGTCAGGTAGTAGTTGCCGTCGGCGGTTATGTCATCCAAGGCCGAGACAGGCTGCCAAAGAAGCTTGTCGTGAGAAGCGTCCGCGCACCCGTCGTCGCCGCAGATTTTGTGGGCGTGCATGTTGACGACCCGGGACAGCTTAAGGCCGCTGTTCTCGCCCTCGAGCAGCTCGTAGTCCTCGTTATCGCTGGTAAAAACGCCGGTGTTGGTCGACCCGTTCACGACATTGAAGCCAAGGTCGGGGCGCTGCGCCGTGATGCCTATCTTGGCCGCGGCGGTGAGGGGCTTGCCGCCGGTCGCGACCTCAATGGCCTTGTTGTTCATGAGAAAGACGTTGCTGGCCGCGCCGTCCGACGCGTTGCCGGTGATGCTCGCGTCGCCGCCGACGACAAGGGTGCCGCTGTTGTACACGCCGGCGCCGGAGTTGCCGGCGATCTGGCCGCCGTACATAGAGAAGGTGGAGTCGGTCCCGTTGTAGACGCCGGCGCCCATGCTGCCGGTGTTACCGGTAATCCGGCCGCCCCAGATCGTAAGGGTGTTCTGGTTATTGATGGCCTCGCCGACCTTGCCCGCGGCATGGGTGATCGTGCCAAGCGAGTCGCCGCTGCCGCAATCGGTGATGGTCAGGTTCCCGTACGTGCCGCTGTCCGAGTCGTGCACCACCAAGATGGCGGCGCCAAAGTACGAGCTCGTGACGGTCTTGCCGTTGAGGCACAGCGTTATGTCCGAGCCGACCTTCCATTGATCGGAGAGGCTCACGTCTTTGGTCAGGTAATAGTTGCCGGCCTGCGTGGGAAGACTGTTGTCGCTGTCCCAGGCGGTCCAGGCAATGCCCTCGTGGTTCTCGGCACAGCCGTTTTGGCCGCAGACGGCGTGGTTGTGGCCAGAAGTCAGCATCAGGCCCGTATTGTCACTGTTCTTGACCAGGGTATAGCTGCCGCTGTCGCTGAAGAAGCCCGCGGTGCTGGTCGTTTTGTCGACGACGGTGGGGTTCTCGGCGGACTTCACATACGTGATGCCGACCTTCGCAGACGCGCCCATCCCGGCGCTCGCGACTGTAAGGGGCCTGTTGGCGCAGACGTTGCTGGGCGTACCACCGGCAACCTGGCCGTCCGCGATCGTACCGCCCTGCGCGTTGCCGCGAATCTCCACGTCGCCAGACAGGTAGGCCAAGCTGCTAGCGTATAAGCCGCCGCCCGTGGCATCGCTGCCCGTCACGTTGTTGCCACCGATCTTGCCGCCGGTCATCGTGAAGGTGGTGTAGTCGGCAGAGGTGGCGTAGCTGGGCGTGTTGGTGTAGACGCCGCCGCCCTGGCCGCCCGCGGTGTTGCCGGTGATGGAACCGCCGTTCATGGTGAAGGTCTTGGCGTTCCACACGCCGCCGCCCTGGGTGCTTGCGGCGTTGCCGGCGACGGAGCCGCCGTTCATGTTGAAGGTGCCAAGGTTGTAGACACCGCCGCCCTGGCCCTGGTCGGCGGCAGTGTTGCCGGCGACGGAGCCGTTCCAAAGCGTGAAGGTCCCGCTGTTGTGAACGCCGCTGCCCGCCTGGCCCTTCTCGTGCGTGATGGAGCCCACGGCCTCCTGGCAATCGGTGACGGCCAGGTTGGCGCCGCTGGCAACCGCGATGGCGTCCTTGCCGGACGGCCCGGTGACGATGCAGCCGTTAAGGCACAACTGGATGTCGCTGCCCTCCTCGACCCTCCATGTGCCAGAGAGCGTCACGTCGCTCGTCAGGTAATAGTTGCCCGACGTCGTGGGCAGGCTGTCGCCGCTCACCCACGCGGTCCACTCGGCGTTGGAGTGGCCCTCGTCGCCGCAGTCGGCCTTGCCGCAGACGGCGTGGATGTGCTGAGAAGTAAGTTTCAAGCCGCCGCTGCCGTTGGCGATCAGCTGGTAGCTCTCGTCGTCGTACGCAAAGCCGGCGCCGCTTGTCGTGCCGGTCACGACGGTGGGGCTCGAAGCGGGTTTCTCGGCGGTGATGCCGACCTTTGCCTTATCGGAGAAGGACACGCCCTTCTCGACATTAATGACGTTCTCGCCAGAGAGATAGACGTTGTTGGGCACGGCGCCCACTTTGTTCTCGTCGATGGCGACGTCACCGGCCAGGGTGAAGGTACCGGCGCTGTACACGCCGCCGCCCGCGACGTCGGCGGTGTTGTTGGCGATGCTGCCGCCGGATATGACGAAGGTGCCGTTGTTGCGCACGCCGCCGCCCCAGTGGGCAGAGTTGCCCGCGATGCTGCCGCCGCGCATGGTGAAGGTGGCGTCGGCCGCGTTGTAGACGGCACCGCCGTAGTCGGAGGAGTTGCCGGTGATCTGGCCGCCCCACAGCGTGAGGGCGCCGTTGTTCTCGATGGCGCCGCCGGTCGCGCCCTCGGCATGGGTGATCTTGCCGGCATCGTCGCCCTTGTGGCAATCGGTGACGGTCAGGCTCGCGCCGGGCATCACGACAATCGCGGGGGCGCCGTCCGCGCCGGTGATGGTGTGGCCGTCGAGGCAAAGGTTGACGTTGTACTGGCAGGTCCAGGCACTGGAGCGGTCCACGTTGGAGATCAGGTAGTAGTTGCCGTCGGAGGCGATCTCGTCAAGGGAAGAGATCGAGGTCCAGGTGAGGACCTGGCCGTGGCTCTCGTCGTCGCAGCCGTTCTCACCGCAGACGCGGTGCTTGTGGGTCGCCAGGCGCAGGTCGCCGTTGGCGTCGGCCTCGATCGTGTGCGCGCCGTCGTCGGCAAAGAAGCGGTCGGCGGCGGTCGTGTCGGTAAGGCCGGTCACGACCACGGGGCTTGCCTCGTAGGAGCCAAGCGAGATGCCCACGCTGGCAGCAGCGCCCATCTCGCCGATGGCCGCGATGGATTTGCCATCGAGAAGAAAGACGTTGCTCGCCGCGTTGTTCTGGCCCGCGTTGCCCGTGATCTGCACGTCGCCCAAGATCTGGAAGGTGCCGCTGTTGTGCACGCCGCCGCCGGAGCCCGAGCCGGTAACGGCGTTGCCCGTGATCTTGCCGCCGGTCATGATAAAGGTGCCGTTGCTCCTGTTGCTGACGCCGGCGCCGTCGCCGATGGACTTGTTGTTCTCGATGCTGCCGCCGGCCATAGCGAAGGTGCCGTTGTTGCGCACGCCGGCGCCGTCGCTCGAGACGGTGTTGCCGCAGATGGAGCCGCCCCACAAGGCGAGGGAGCCGTCGTTGCTGATTCCGCCGCCGGTCGAACCCTGGGCGTGGGTGATCTTGCCCGTGCCCTGGCAGTCGGTGACGGTAAGGTTGCCGTCCGAGGTCACACTGGCGACGTCTTGGCCGTTCGCGCCGGTGACGGTGTGGCCGTTGAGGCAAAGCTTGATGTCGGACTCGACCAACCAGTAGTCCTTGAGCGTCACGTCGGTCGTGAGGTAGTAGTTGCCCGCCTGCGTGGGAAGGCTGTCTCCGCTTGTCCACATCGCCCACTCGACGGTGTCGTGGCCCTCCTCGCCGCAATCGGAGGCGCCGCAGATGTGGTGCTGGTGGGCCGAGGCGATCCTCAGGCCGCCGTTGCCGTTGGACTTCAGGACGTAGTTCGCGTTGTCGCTGGTAAAGACCGCGGTGTCAGTCGAGCCTTCGACGAGGGTGAGGTTGGACGTGGGGTCCTCGCTCTTGACGCCCACCTTGGCGCCCGCGCTCACGCCGGCGTCTTCGACGCGAATGCGGGACCTCTTGCTCATGTAGACGTTATCCGCGCCGCCGTCCTTACCAACGTTGCCCGTGATGGTGACGTCGCCGGCAATCTGGAGCCTGGCGCAGTTGTACACGCCGCCGCCAAAGCCGTCGAAGACGGCCTTGTCGTTGACGCGGTTGCCGGTGATGGAACCGCCGTACATGTTGAACTGGGCGTAGTTTGCCACGCCCGCGCCAAAGCCAGCCGTATTGCCGGTGATGGAGCCGTTCCACATCGTGAACGTGCCGGCGTTGACGCTCACGCCGTTGCCCGTCTCGCCGCTGTTGTGAGTGATCTTGCCCACAGCGCCGCCGGTGTGGCAATCGGTGATGGCGAGCCGGCCACCGGCGATCGTGATGGCGCTGTCGCCGTTGGGGCCGGTAATGGTGTGGCCGTTGAGGCAGAGGTGGATGGCATAGCCGGAGTTGACGTACCACGTGGAGGAAAGCGTGACGTCTTGGGTGAGATAGTAATAGGTGGTGCCGGGCTCTTCGCTGGGCAGGCTGTCGGCCTTGTCCCAAGCCACCCAGTTGGCCTCCTCGTGCGCGGAATCGACGCAGTCGGCCTTGCCGCAGGTGCGGTGGGTGTGGGCAGCGGCCGTCGAGGTGAGGGCCGGCTCGGCGGCGGAGTCGCCCGGCTCGGTCACGGCGCTGGTCGCGGCGTCGTTGACCTGCGGGGCGAGGGCCTGGTCGGTTGCTTGGTCGATTGCCGGGGCTTCGGCGTCCTGCTCGTCCGCCGTTTGGGCCTCGTCGTCGGCGAGGTCGCCCTGGCCGTCGGCCGCGTCTTGATCCGCGCCCTGGTCAGCGGCGGTGACAACGTCTGACGACACCAGCGCGTTGCTCGCCGCCTCCACCTGAGCGGCCAGCGCCGCCGTGGGCATGAGCTGCCCCACCATGCACAAGGTGAGCAGGATGCTTAGGAACCTTTTCTTCATTACTTCCTCCGAACACAAATCAACGTCCATCGCCGGCTTGGCAACCGCCGCATGATTAACGTTTTTACCTCGGATTATCTTAAAGCTTCCC